>JAUTXA010000196.1 GCA_030838265.1 Actinomycetota bacterium
CCGATGGGGGGCGGGGCCCCGGCGTGGCCCGGAAGGTCGGGGGCCAGCACCGGGCCCGACCACCCGGCGGTCCCGAGCGCCTGGCGCCAGGGCTCACCGCCGCGCTCGTCACCCACGTCGTGGAGCACGAGGACGGGGAGCTCGTCGAGCATCACGGCCCGACCTCGGTCAAGAAGCGGGTCACGGCCTCGAGGACGGCGTCGGGCTGCTCGAGGTGGACGTAGTGCCCGGCCCCGCTGATCTCCTCGTGGCGGACGTCGACGAAGTGCGACAAGCGCTCGTCCTTCTGGGCCGGGGTGAGGTCACTCCAGGTGTCCGCCTCACTGCCGGTGAGGACGAGGACCGGTGCCCGGGTCATCTCGAACTCGGCGTTCAGATGCTCGATGTCGAACTCGCCGGGGAGGCCGATCATGAAGAGCGGATCCGCCTTCCACGCCCACCCCCCTTCGACGGGACGGGAGCCGTGGCGCACGAGGTGCTCCATCCAGGGCCGGGGCATGCGGTGGTTGACCTGCAGCCGCCGCTCCACCATCTCGTCGGTCGAGGCGTAGATGCGCGCCGGGCTCGACACCAGCCGCTGCACGGCCGACAGGCCCCGGTCCGCGCCCTCGGCGATGTCGCCTTGGCCGAAGGCGCCCTCGGGGGGGCCGAGGCCGTCGATGTCGACGACCCACCGCACCAGCTCGGGCCACACCCCGGCCATGAACATGGCCTGGCCGCCGCCCATCGAGTGACCGACGAGGCCGACAGGCGGACCGAGCTGGCGAGCCAGAGCGCAGAGATCGAGGGAGAGGTTGTGCCACAGGTGCCCGGAGAAGAGGCGGCCGCTGTCACCGTGGCCCCGGCAGTCGAGGGCCACCACCCGGTAGCCCAGCTCGGCGACGCGGGGCGCCAGGCCGTCCCACATGCGGCCGTGATCCTGAGCGCCGTGGATGCACAGCACGGCGGGAGCGTCGACGTCGCCCCACTCCCAGAGGCGCAGCGTCGTTCGGTTCACCTCGACGAGACGGCTGCGGTCGGGTTCGGAGAGCTCCACCCCCGGAGTCTGGCAGTCGATGACCGCCGGAGCCCCGCTGATTTTGGCTAGAGCACCTCGTAGTCGGCGAAGTCGGGCTCTCTCGTCAGCTGCCAGTACTCGAGCAGGCTGAAGGGCCAGTTCTGGGCCGTCCGCCCCCGCGCGTTCTTGTACCAGGAGCTCACGCCAGAGACACCCCATGCCATGCGCAAGTTCTCGGCGTCGACCCGTTCGTTGTAGGCGTCGTGCACCTCGGGCCTTGGGTCGATCGCTCGATCGCCGGTTTCGAGAAGGCGGCGAAGGCACCCGACGACGTAGTGCACCTCGCACTCCGAGAAGTAGGTGATGCTGCCGTTGGCCACGATGTTGGTGTTGGGCCCGTAGAGCAGGAAGAAGTTTGGGTAGCCGGGCAGGGTGATGCCGAGGTAGGCGCGGGCATCGCCGGCCCAGCGCTCGTGCAGCTCCGTGCCGCCCCTCCCCACCACCTTCATCGGGGTCAGGAAGTCAGAGGCCTTGAAGCCGGTGCCGTAGATGATGACGTCGGCCTCGTGCAGGGTTCCGTCGGTGGTGCGGACACCCTCCGGTGTGATCTCGGCGATGGTCTCGGTCACCAGGTCGACGTTGTCGCGGGTGAGGGTCTTGGCCCAGATCCCGTTGTCGCGGATGAAGCGCTTGGCGAAGGGAGGGTAGGTGGGGACCACGGCGTCGAGGAGCTCGGGCGCGCTCTGGAACTCGAGCTGGAGGTAGGCGGTGAGCAGCTGGCGCACGAACTCGTTGATCTGGCTGACCGACTGCTCGCCCCCGTCCCACTCGGGGTCGACCGTGGCCGCGGGCATAAGGCCCTCGACGTTGCGCCAGAAGATCCAGAACCGGTACCAGTTGGCGTAGCCGGGCACGTTGTGGAGGAGCCACTGGACCTCGTCGGAGACGGGGTCGTGGTAGTCGGGCGTGGGGACGAACCAGGCCGGTGTCCGCTGGAAGACGGTCAGGTGGGCGGCGTCGTCGGCGAGGTGGGGGATGAACTGGGCGGCGCTGGCGCCCGTGCCGATGACTGCGATCCGCTGGCCCGCGAGCTTGACCTCGTGATCCCAGCGGGCGGAGTGGAAGGAGGGGCCCGCGAACCCGCCCATGCCCTTGATGTCGGGGAGGTTCGGGCGGTTCAGCTGACCGACGGCGCTGATGACGGCGTGGGCCTCGATCGACTCCTCGACGCCGCCGGGGCCCACCACGTTCAGGGTCCACGTCATGGTCGGCTCGTCGAGCTCGATCGACGTCACCTCGTGGCCGAACCGGATCAGAGGGCGCAGGTCGAGGTGTTCGGCCACGCCGCGGAAGTAGTCGAGCAGCACGGGCTGGGACGAGAAGTGCTCGGGCCAGTCGGGCCGCTGAGCGAAGGAGTAGCTGTAGAAGTGGTTCGACACGTCGACCCGGCAGCCCGGGTAGCTGTTCTCGAGCCACGTGCCGCCCACGTCATCGTTCTTCTCGAGCACGACGACGTCGATACCGGCCTGGCGGAGTCGATGGGCCGCCACCAGACCCGACATGCCGGCCCCGATGACGGCCACCTTGAAGCGCCGGTCGGGCGCGACCTCGGCCTTTGTCCAGGTCGGCGTGCGGAGGTCCTCGCCCAGGGACAGCTCCTCGCGGAGGAGCTCGAGGTACTCGTCGACCTCGGCGCCGCCGGAGATGAACTCGAGGAGGTGGCGAAGATCATCGAGCTCGGGGTTCACGCCGGGCCGCTCGGACGAGGCCCGGAGACGGCAGAGGGCAGCGAAGGCGATCTCCCGCGCCTCGGCCTGCTGCTCGTAGGAGAGCCCGGCTGTCGGGTCCATGAGCACCGACAGATCGGGGCGCAGGTGCTCGGGGATCAGCGAGAGGTCGTCGAGGGCGCTGGCCAGGGCCGGAAGCAGGGGCGGGACCTCGGCTTGGGCCAGGGCGGCGCGGATGGTCTCGTCGTCGGCCGTCGACAAGTCCTGGGTGAAGTCAGGCATCGGCGGCATGATCGCGCCGAAAGCGTGATTACGCTCGACGAGGTGCTCCACCACCTCACCCTCTGGGTCCCCGACCTGGAGCGAGCGGCTCCCAGCTGGACGTGGCTGGTGGGCGACAAGCTGGGGTGCGCGGTCGAGACCCGGCCCGCCGACCACATCCTGCTCTTTCGCCACCCGTCCGGGTTCGCCCTCGTCCTCGAGCAGTCGCCCGACATGGTGCCGGGCATGCTGCACAGCCGTTTGCGGCCCGGCCTCAACCACGTGGCCTTCACCCTGTCGTCGCCCGACGAGCTGCTCGAGATCCTCGGCGAGGCCGGCGACCACGGATGGTCACCCCTCCCGGTCGACCGTCATCCGATGGCCACCAGCGCCGAGGTCGCCTACCTCGAAGACCGCGATGGCTTCGAGGTCGAGCTGGTGGCCCTGACGCCGGGCTGACGCCGGGCCATACCGGTGGCCTAGGTTCTCGGCCGTGGAGATCGAGGTCATCGTCGAGATCCCCAAGGGCTCCCGCAACAAGTACGAGGTCGACCACGAGAGCGGGGCCATCTGGCTCGATCGCCGGCTCTTCACCGCCATGTCGTATCCGGCCGACTACGGCTTCATCCCCCACACCCTCTCCGAGGACGGCGACCCCCTCGATGCCATGGTGCTCCTCGACGAGCCCACCTTCCCGGGGTGCCACATCCGGGCCCGCGTCCTCGGCGTGTTCTGGATGACCGACGAGGCCGGGCCCAACGCCAAGATCCTCTGCGAGCCCGATGCCGACGAGCGGTGGGAGGACCTGCACGACCTCTCCGACCTCCACCGCACCCACATCCTCGACGAGATCGGCCACTTCTTCGAGACCTACAAGGCCTTGGAGCCCGGTAAGGGCACCGAGACCCGCGGGTGGGAGGGACGCGACGCCGCCCTGGCCGAGATCGAGGCCAGCCGGACTCGCTTCGTCCCGCCCTCGAACTGACTGCCGCCGGTTCCCGCCCTCAGCGACTGGCCGCCTTCGCCTTGGGCCGGCGCCTCGGCTCCCCGAGCAGGTCGAGCACATCGCCGATCGTGCGCTCCCGGCCGATCCCGGCCCGCAGAGGCAGGTGCTTCTGGACGTGGTAGCGGTTCCGACGCCCTTCGCGCTCCTTGACCACGTACCCGGCGTCGGTGAGGTCGGCGACGATGGCGTAGGCCGTGCGCTCGGTGATGTCGAGGGCATCGGCCAGGTCACGCAGGCGGGCATCGGCCCGCTCGGCGATGAAGAGCAGCGCTCGTGCGTGATTGGTGAGAAAGCTCCACTCGCCCATCGAACCATTGTAGATCGATACTAGAAGTCTGTTACCAGATTCCTCGATCGGGTATACGCTCCTTGACAGAGAGAAAGCCGATGCCAACCGCCCCCACCGCCGTCCCCACCCGAAAGTGCGGGCGGTGCCGTCTGGTCTTCGATGGCGATCTCACCCTCCCGCCCTCGAAGCGGCCTCAATGGTGGCTGTGCCAGCGTTGCCGCGACGCGCTCCTCGGGCCCGGGTCGTACCGCTCGTCCACCCGCGGCGCCGAGCGCTGACCCGCCACCGCCAGCCCTGATCGAAGCGCTTAGGAGCGCGGCGACGGAGGAGCAAGCAGAGTGGCCGCGGACAGCCGGCCGCCGATGACGTCGTTGGCCACGTCGGCCAGGCGGAGGTTGTTGCGGCGAGCATGGTTCCGCAGGGCGGCGAAGGCATCCTCCATGCTGAGATCGGCCCGCTCGGCGACCATGCCCTTGGCCTGCTCGATGACGATGCGGCTGTTGAGGGCGTGATTCAGCTGATCGTTGAGGACCTGGGCTTCGGTCGAGGCGCGGTGCTGGAGGATGGCGATGGTGGCGACATCGGCGAAGGCCTGAGCTGCCTCGACGTCGGCCGCCCGCATCTCGCCCGCTTCGATGTGAAAGAGGTTCAGGGCACCGATGACGGTTCCCCGCAGCCGCATGGGCAGGGCGTGCACCGACCGGAACCCGGCGGCGAGGGCCTCGGGGGCGAATTGGGGCCACCGGCCGTTGGTCGACGCCAGGTTCTGGTTCACGACCGGCTGGCCGCTGCGGAAGGCGTCGAGGCACGGCCCTTCCTGGGCCTGGATCTCGAACAGCTCGAGGACGTGCATGGCATCGCTCGACGACGCCATCACCCGCAGGTCACCTTCGGGGGCGACGAGCATGAGCCCCGCCGCCCCGACATCGAGGACCTCGACACAGCGGTCGGCGAGCAATGTCAGCAGCTCGACCACGTCGAAGTCGGCCACGAGGGTGTCGGCCAGCTGCACCAGCGTCTGGGCGAGCATCGCTTCTCTAGGCATCGGGGCCTCCCGTCACCGCGGCCTCAGCGCCGAGGCCGCCCCATGGCTTGGGGCTGTGACAACACCATGATACGACGACGCAATGCCATCGCCGGTCAGGTGTCGACGTCCCAGTCAGGTCCGGCCCCAAGTCGCAATCTCCGGCCCACCACGTCGCCGGCCACCTCGACCAGCGGGCGGCCGTTGCCGAAGGCGTGGGCGCGGAGGCGGATCATGGCCTGCGCCAGGGTGACATCGAGCTGGGCCGCGATCATGCCCGATGCCTGGTGGACCACGTACTGGAAGTTCCCGGTGGCCTCGAGCTCAGCGGCCAGCTGGCCCTCAGGGGCATTGGCTTGCAGCACCAGCACGGCTTGGGCCACGACATCGGCCACGGCCAGGGCGTCGGCGTGCTGCTCGTCACTGAGCGCCCCCGTCCGGTCTCGGTAGAGGTTGAGAGCCCCGAGCCGGACGGACCCCACTTGCAAGGGGAACCCGAACACGGCTCGCACGCCCGCGGCGATGGCGGGCTGGGCGAACGCCAACCAGCGCAGAGCGTGCGGATGAGCCAGATCGGGCTCGAGCACGGGTCGGTCCTCGTTGTACGCGTCGACACACGGTCCTTCGCCCAAGTCGTATTGCAGCTGCTCTATCAGGGCGCTCACATCGTTGGTCGTGCACACCGAACCCCTCGGCACGTCGCCGGACATCAACATGATCCCTGCGCCACTCATCTCGGTGACATCGGCGCAGAGCTGGCACAGCCGCGCCGTGTCGGGCTCCGAACCCTCGATGGCCACGAGGCGGCTGAGAATCCGCAGCCGGCGCTCGCCGGGCACTCTCAAGACCGGATCGGAAGCATTGGGGGACTCTCCTGGAAGGGCGCAGCAGGTGGTGCGCGACCAGGGTCCGGAGCATCGCTCCCGAGCCGGCGGTGGCCGACCCAACACGTCAGGGCTCTTTTGTCGTGTCCCTCTCAGGGTACACCCGACCCTCTTCGAGCCCGCCCGACGAAGCCGTCCTAGGGTGGGCCCGTGGCCGGCCTCGCCATCATCACCGAAGCGTGCATCGACGTGAAGGACCGTGCCTGCGTCGACGTCTGCCCGGTGCAGTGCATCTACGAGTACAACCCCAGCACCAACACCCTGTTCTCCGAGGAAGAAGCGGGCAGCGGGGTCATCGAGAACACCCACACCCCGAACCCCGACGCCATCGCCATCTTCGGCGACAGCATCCTCTACGTGAACCTCGACGAGTGCACATCGTGCACCGCCTGCTACCAGCCAGACGTCTGTCCGGTCGGGGCCATCTACTCCGAGGAGCACGTGCCGGACGGCTCGCCGAACTCGGCGCACTACAACGCCAACGACCCCAACAAGGGCCACGACCACACGTTCTTCATCCAGCACAGCCGCGACGTCTTCGCCGACTAGCTGGCGTCAACCGGCGACGGGAGAGACCAGACCATGACGAAGCTCGGCTACCAGATCCCCAACTTCACCTACGACGGTGTCGGGCCCGCCGACCTGTTCGGGGTCGTCGCCGGCCAGGCGGCGGCCGCTGACCGCTCCGGGTTCGACACGGTGCTACTGATGGACCACCTCTATCAGCTGCCGCTCCTCGGTCCGCCCGATGCCTACATGCTCGAGAGCTACACGACGCTCGGCGCCTTGGCGCGACAGACGAGCAGCGTGCGGCTGGGCGCCCTCGTCACGGGCAACACCTATCGGAACCCGGCGTTGCTGGCCAAGATCCTCACGACCCTCGACATCGTGTCGGGTGGGCGGGCCCAGCTCGGGATCGGCGCCGGTTGGTTCGAGCTCGAGCACCAGTCGCTCGGCTTCGAGTTCGGCACCTTCACCGACCGCTTCGAGAAGCTCGAAGAGGCGCTGCAGATCATCCTGCCCATGCTTCGGGGCGAGCGCCCTACTCTCAACGGCAAGCACTACTCGGTCGAGGGCGCCATCAATCAGCCGCCGCCGATCAGCCGCATCCCGGTGATGATCGGTGGCGCGGGTGAGAAGAAGACCCTCCGGCTGGTGGCGGCGTACGCCGACGAGTCGAACCTGACCTCGCCGGTCGCCGAGATCGGCCGCAAGCTCGACGCCTTGGCCGCGCACTGCGAGCGGCTCGGACGCGACCGCTCCGAGATCAAGGTGAGCCAGCAGCTCAACGTCTGCATCGCCGACACCCACGACGAGGCCTACGGCGCCATGGCCACCTTCCTCCGGGCCCGCGGCCTCGACCTCGACACCGTCGACAAGGACACTGCCGATCAGATCCTCGCCATGATCGTGTGGGGCGACCCCGACGAGGTCGGCACCCAGTTGACCGCCGTGCTCGAGCATGGCGTCGACGGCTTCACCTGCTCGCTGCCAGCCAACGGCTTCGACCCCGACAAGGTCGAGCTCCTGGGCCGCACGGCCAGCAAGGTGCTCGGTCTCTGACCTTGACATGTGACTAATTGGTCACCTAATATCGCCGTGTGGACGACGTTTTCAAGGCCCTCGCTGATCCCACCCGGCGGAGCCTGCTCGACGAGCTCTTCCGAGAGGATGGGCAGACGCTGAGCGCACTCGAGGCGGGCCTGCCGATGACGCGCTTCGGGGTCATGAAGCACCTGAAGCAACTCGAGGAGGCGGGCCTCGTCGTCACCAAGCGGCGGGGCCGGGAGAAGCTGCACTTTCTCAACCCGGTGCCGATTCGCCTCGTCCACGACCGATGGGTCAGCAAGTACGCCGAGCCTTGGACCGCTGCCCTCAGCGGCCTCAAGCAGAGACTGGAGAATGGCATGGAGAAGGTTTTCGAGATCTACATCCGCACCACACCCGAGCGCCTCTGGGAAGCGATCACCGACGGCGAGATCAGGAGCAAGTACACCTTCGGCAACCAGTTCAGCTCGGACTGGACGAAGGGCTCGCGCTTCGAGATGACCAATCCGAAGGCCCCCGGCGTCCTGGGCGAGGGCGAGAACCTCGAGGTCGACCCGCCTCGCCGGCTGGTGCAGAGCATGGTCGCCCTCTGGGGCGACGACGTGAAGAGCGAGGGGACCTCGAGAGTCACATGGGAGATCGAGCCGGTCGGTGACTCGTGCCGCCTCACCCTGACCCACGACCAGCTGCGAGAGGGTGCCAACGAACAGCTCTATGGCGGCTGGCCCATGATCCTCTCCGGCCTGAAGACGTGGCTCGAGACGGGGGAGCTCCTCACCACGCCCGGGTCCCTGATGTACACCTGAGCGATCGAGCGGGCCGCGGCAGCGCCGGAGTCGCTACCGCGCCCGAGGGCGCCCACCCTCGCTGGCCTTGGCCTCTGCCGCCTTGAGCTGCCGCTGCAGGTCAGCCACCTCGGCCTCGAGCACGAGGATGCGACGAATGCCGGCGAGGGTTAGACCCTCGCCGGTCATCTCGGTCACCTTCTGGACCCGGGCGACATCAGCCCGGCTGTAGCGACGTTGCCCCCCCTGCGACCGGGCCGGCCGGACGACCTCTTCGACGTCGACTCGCCTGAGGAAGGCGGGCTGGACTCCCAGCATCCCGGCCACCTGGCCGACCGTGTACAGAGGGGCGAGCTCGTCGTCGAAGGGCAACATCAAGGATCAGGTCTCGTCAGACGCCGGTGGTCACGCGCTCTTGCGATTGCGTGTCGATCGAGGTTCGTCCCCCGTCGGAGACGTTGATGGGCACGCGCCGGGGCTTGGCCTTTTCGGCGATGGGAACCCGCAGGGTCAGGACGCCGTCCGCGTACTGGGCGTCGATGCGTTCGGTGTCGAGGGTGTCCCCCATGAAGAGCTGGCGGCTGAACGTGCCGTGGGGGCGCTCGGCCACGAGCAGCTCGACATCCTCGGCCTGAGCCCGAGCCCGCTGGGCGTGGACGGTGAGGACGTTCTTCTCGACGGTGAGCTCGATGGACTGGGCGTCGACGCCCGGTAGATCGAACTGCACGACGAAGGCATCGCCGTTGCGGAAGGCATCGATCGGCATGGCGGCCGGTCGAGTGGGGGTGCCGAGGACCTGCTGGGTGAGCCGGTCAAGGTCACGGAACGGATCGGTACGCATCAGCATCTGCTGGCCTCCTCTCAGGACTGGTGCTGATACCTATAAATCGAGTGAGCGGAAACTGTCAAGTGCAGTTGTAGGTTTCTTTGGCGCCAGTCGCTAGGGCCTCACAGCCACCTGGGCCGCGGCTTGACGACGCCACGAGTCCTGCATGGCGGCAACCTCGTCCATTCCGGTCGTACCCGGCGACGGGGCCTCGGCTCGGTAGGGCTCACCGAGGAAGGCGGCGCCGACTGATCCCACCGACGCGCCGAGCGCCACCAGGTCGTAGCCCCCCTCGAGGAAGGCGACGAGCCGCCCCCGCTCCGGGACCCACGACGACACCCGAGCAGCCAGGTCGCCGTAGTCACCGGCGGTCAGGGCCCAGCCGCCGATGGGATCGGCGCGATGGCCGTCGAACCCAGCCGACACCAGCACCCACGTGGGTGCGAAGGCCGAGACCGTCGGCTCGACGAGCTCGTCGAAGGCCAGACGAACGGCGTCGCCCGCCGTGCCCGACGGCAGGGGGATGTTGAGGGTGCCGCCTCGGGCGCTCGGTCCCCCGACCTCGGTTCCTCGGCCCGTCCCAGGGAACAACCCGCGCTCGTGCACCGAGACGAAGAGCACCCGAGGGTCGTCCCAGAAGATCTCCTGGGTGCCATTGCCGTGGTGCACGTCCCAGTCGACGATCGCGACTCGCTCGCCTCGCGCCACCAGGGCGGCGGCGGTGACCGCCACGTTGTTCAGAAGGCAGAACCCCATGGCCTGCTCGGGCCCGGCGTGGTGACCGGGCGGCCGGGCCAGCACCAAGGCGGCATCCCCCGCGTGACGGTCGAGAGCAGCGACCGCCTCGATCCCGGCGCCGGCGGCCAGCAGGGCGGTCGACCACGAGCCCTTCGACATCGAGGTGTCAGGGTCGAGATGGCCACCTCCCGCCGCGCTCACACCCTCGAGGAAGGCGAGATAGGCCGGAGCATGGACGCGGTGCAGCTCGTGCGAGGTGGCGGGACGGGCCCGGGTCGCGACAATGGCGTCGTGCAGGCCAGCCGTCATGAGACCGTCCCACGCCGCCCTGGTTCGCTCTGCTCGCTCGGGGTGGCCGGGCCCGGCATCGTGCTCGTCACTCGAGGCGTTGCTCACGACGACCAGCATCAGACGGCGACTGCGACCGGGGCCGAGGCCGCCATCGGGCGCTGACGAGCCGCGTCAACCACGAATTTCACGTGGACGACGCCTTGATCCCAATGGGCCGTCACGTCGGAGCCGACGTGACGAAAGACGCTCAGCATGGGGCGGTTGTCGGCCAGGGTGTCAGCCTCGAGGGTCGTGATGCCCTGGTCTGCGGCCGCCGCGGCCAGGCACTCCAAGAGAAGGGACGCGATGCCGTGAGCCTGGTGGGCGTCATCGATGACGAAGGCGACCTCGGCCGACGTCGGGCTGATGCGGTCGTAGCGAGCCACGCCGACGAGGGCGCCGGCCTGGGTCGCGACGAAGGCATTCCGGTCGATCGAGTCGACCGTCGTGAAGAAGGCGGCCTCGGTCTCGGAGAGGCGAGGGTGGGCAGAGAAGAACCGCCGCCTGATCGTCTCCGGCGACAGGCCGCGGTGAAAGGCCACCAATGCGGGCGCGTCGGCGGGGACGATGGGTCGCACATGCACCGATGTTCCGTCGGCCAGCACGAAATCGATCGAGGTCGCAAGCGGCGAGAAGACCATGGGTCCATCGTGGGCTCGCCCGCTCGGGCTGAAACAGAGGCCAAGGTCCCTTTCCAGGCCGCTGACGGAGACCTCGGTGGCCGACGACTGGCACGATGGCACGGTGGCAATCCGCGTCTTCCTCCTCGATGACCACGAGCTGGTTCGTCGCGGGGTGCGCGAGCTGGTGTCGGCCGAGGACGACATCGTCGTCGTGGGCGAGGCTGCGACCGCCGAGGAGGCGGTGCAGAGGATCCCGGCCGCCAAGCCTGACGTCGCCGTCCTCGACGTGCGGTTGGGCGACGACTCGAGCGCCACGACCGGGGTCGAAGTGTGTCGTCAGATTCGCTCCGCTCACCCCGAGATCGCCTGCGTGATGCTCACCAGCTACGCCGACGACGAGGCGCTCTTCGCCTCGATCATGGCGGGGGCGGCCGGCTACGTCCTGAAGCGGATCCGGGGCTCCGATCTCGTCGACGGCATCCGGCGCGTCGCCGCGGGCGAGAGCCTGCTCGACCCGGCCGTCACGGCCCGCGTCCTCGAACGCCTTCGCTCGCCGGCCGTCGACCCCTTGGCCGGCCTCACTCCCCAGGAGCGCCGGATCCTCGACTTGATCACCGAGGGCATGACCAACCGCCAGATCGGCGAAGAGATGTTCCTGGCTGAGAAGACGGTGAAGAACTACGTGAGCCACCTGCTGGCGAAGCTCGGCATGGAGCGCCGGGCCGAGGCCGCGGCCTACGCCGCGACCTTGGCCGAGCGGAAGCGGGCGAGCCCGTGAGCCCGCTTCGCGGCGTCGACGACCCCGACCGGCTCAGGGCCTTGGTGGCGGCCGTGGTCGCCGTCGGATCCGACATGTCGCTTCCGGCCGTGCTGCGCCACATCGTCGAGTCAGCGGTGTCGCTCGTCGACGCCCGCTACGGCGCCCTGGGTGTCCTCGACGCGGCGGGCGAGGGCTTGTCGGAGTTCGTCAACGTCGGCATGAGCCCAGAGCAGGTCGCCCACA
>JAUTXA010000203.1 GCA_030838265.1 Actinomycetota bacterium
TCGGGCACGCGCACCCTGCGGTCGCCGACGCGCTGGCCGACCAGGCCCGCACGCTGCTGCACGTCTCCAACCTCTACGGCAACGAGCACGCCGTCCCCCTGGCCGCCACCATCGACCGCCTGCTGGGCGGCGGCGGGAGGGTGTTCTTCTGCAACTCGGGGGCCGAGGCCAACGAGGCGGCCATCAAGCTGGCTCGCAAGGCGGGCGGTCGGGGCCGGCACGTGGTGGTGAGCGCGTACGGCTCGTTCCACGGCCGGACGCTTGCCACCCTGCACGCCACCGGCCAACCCCAGAAGCATGAAGCCTTCCAACCCCTTCCCGAGGGCTTCCGGCACGTGGCGTGGGATGACCTCGAGGCGCTGGAGGCGAGCATCGACCCGTCGGTCACGGCCGTGCTGCTCGAGGCCATCCAGGGCGAGGGCGGCGTCCAGCCCGCGTCCGTTGAGTACCTCACCGGGGTGCGGCGTCTCTGCGACGAGCGCGGCGTACTGCTCATCGTCGACGAGGTCCAGACCGGTCTGGGCCGGACCGGGGCCTGGTTCGCCTTCCAGCACTACGGCATCCGTCCTGACATCGTGACGATGGCCAAGGCCTTGGGCAACGGTGTGCCGATCGGGGCGTGCTGGGCCCGAGCCGAGGTGGCCTCCGCCTTCGTTCCCGGTGACCACGCCACGACGTTCGGAGGCCAGCCCCTCGCGACCGCCGCGGCCCGCGCCGTCCTCCACGTGATGGAGCGCGAGGACGTGCCGGCCCGAGCCAAGGCCGCGGGGGAGCGGCTCACGGCCGCCCTCGAGTCGACCCCGGGTGTCGCCAGCGTGCGGGGGGTGGGCCTGTTGGTGGCGGCCGAGCTCACCGACGGCCGAGCGGCCGAGGTGGCGGCTGCCGCCCTGGGGGCCGGGCTCGTCGTCAATGCCGTGACGCCCACCGCCCTTCGCCTTGCCCCATCCCTCCTGGTGTCTGACGTCGAGGTCGACGAGGCCGTCGGCATCCTGCGGAAGGTGTTGGCCTGATGCCCCGCCACTTCCTCGAGGTCGACGACCTCACGGCGGCCGAGCTCGTCAGCGTGCTCGACCTGGCCGAGCTGCTTGAGGTCCCCCAAGTCCTGATCGGCCAGGGCGTGGCGTTGCTCTTCGAGAAGCCGTCAGCCAGGACGCGGAACTCGAGCGAGATGGCCGTCGTGCAGCTCGGGGGCCATCCGGTGACACTGCGCAACGAAGAGGTTGGCATCGACACGCGGGAGACGGCCGAGGACCTGGTGCGCACGCTGGCCTGCTATCACTCGGCCGTGGCGGCCCGGGTGTTCGACCACCGCCACCTGGTGCGGATGGCTGCTGTCTCGCCGGTGCCGGTGATCAACCTCCTCTCCGACGCGGCCCATCCCTGCCAGGCGCTGGCCGATCTGCTCACCCTGCGCCAACGGTGGGGCTTGCTGGCCGGCAAGCGGGTGGCGTGGGTGGGCGACGGCAACAACGTGTGCCGCTCGCTCGCCGCGGCCGGGCACCTGGCGGGCATCGAGGTCCGCGTGGCCACGCCCAAGGGCTATGAGCCACCCGCCGACACCATCGAGCGCTGCGCCGTGGTCACCCATGATCCGGCCGAGGCCGTCGAGGGGGCCGATGCCATCGTCACTGACGTCTGGACCTCGATGGGACAGGAGTCCGAGGTCGCGGCCCGGGTGAGCGATTTCGCCGGCTTCACGGTCGACGAGGCGCTGATGGCGCGGGCCGCCTCCGACGCCGTCTTCCTGCACTGCCTTCCGGCTCACCGGGGCGACGAGGTCACGGCTGAGGTCATCGACGGGCCCCAGTCACTGGTGTGGCTCGAGGCTGCCAACCGCATGCATGCCATGCGCGGGCTGCTCCTGTTCCTCTTCGGGGAGATGGCATGAAGCTCGGCAAGCCGCAGCGCCAACACCGCGTCGCCCAGCTGCTCGAGGGCCACGCCGTCACCAGCCAGAGCCAGCTCGTCGATCTCCTGCAAGAGCTCGGCATCGAGGCGACGCAAGCCACCGTGTCGAGGGATCTCGAGGAGATGGGGGCGGTGAAGGTGCGGGTGCGGGGCGGCGACACGGTGTATGCCATCCCGGAGCTGCCGAAGGAGAGGCTGGCCCCCGAGGAGCACCTGCGTCGAGTGCTGGGGGAGTGGGCCGTCGAGGTGGCGCACTCCGCCAACCTGGTGGTGGTGCGGACGCCTCCGGGCTCGGCCCACGTCGTCGGCTCGGCCCTCGATCGCACCGATATGCCCGAGATCGTGGGGACTGTCGCCGGCGACGACACCGTCCTCGTCGTCGCCACCGAACGAGTCGGTGGCGCCAAGTTGGCCAAGCGCCTGGCGACGCTCGCCGGAATTTAGGGAGAACCGAGACATGGCAAAGCGAGTGGTCCTGGCCTACAGCGGCGGCCTGGATACGTCGGTGGCGGTGCGCTGGCTGACTGACGAGCTGGGGGTCGAGGTAATCGCCCTCGGCGTGAACGTCGGCCAGGACGGCGGCGAGATCGATGCCGACGCCCTGATCGCCCGGGCCAAGGCGGCGGGAGCGGTCGAGGCCATCGTGGTCGACGCCCGCGACGAGTTCGCTCGCGACTTCTGCATGCCGGCGATGCGGGCCAATGCCCTCTACGAGGGCCGCTATCCGCTGGTCTCGGCTCTCTCCCGCCCCGTCATCGTGAAGCACCTGGTGGCGGCGGCCCGCGAGCACGGAGCCGACGCCGTGGCCCACGGCTGCACCGGCAAGGGCAACGACCAGGTGCGCTTCGAGGTGTCGACCCGGGCATTGGCCCCCGACCTCGACGTGATCGCTCCGGTGCGGACGTGGGGGATGACGCGGGAGGACTCGATCCGCTACGCCGAGGCTCGGGGCATCCCGATCACCGCCACCAAGGAGAAGCTGTACTCGATCGACGACAACCTCTGGGGACGGGCCATCGAGTGCGGCGAGATGGAGGATCCTTGGGCCGTCCCGCCCCCCGGCGTGTGGTCGCTCACCGCACCGAGCACTACAGAGCCCCGCGACCTGGTGATTGGCTTCGATGCGGGCGTGCCGGTGAGCCTCGACGGAGCCACGCTTCCGTTGGTGTCGCTCATCAACGAGCTGCAGAGCGCGGTGGGTTCCTACGGCTGGGGCCGCCTCGACATGGTCGAGAACCGACGGGTGGGCATCAAGAGCCGGGAGACGTATGAGTGTCCCGCCAGCCTGGCGCTGATCCTGGCTCACGGCGACCTCGAGTCGATCACTCTCGAGCGCGACCTGGCGCGGGAGAAGTCGCGGCTCGAGCCCCGTTACGCCGAGCTCGTCTATGACGGGCTGTGGTTCTCGCCGCTGAAGCAGGCCCTCGACGCGTTCATCGACGACAGCCAGCAGCATGTGACAGGCGAGGTCCGCCTGCACCTCGAGGCGGGCAGCTGCCAGGTCACCGGCCGGCGCAGTGACGCCAGCCTCTACGACTACGGATTGGCCACCTACGACGCCGAGGACAGCTTCCGCCACGAGGACTCGGCCGGGTTTGTTCGCCTCTGGGGCCTGAGCGTCGAGACCTGGGCGGCGCGCCAGGCTCGGCTCGGTGGCTAGCGTCTCGCAACCGTGACGCTGTGGCACGGCCGCTTTGGTGGCGGACCCTCCGAGGAGCTGCTGGCCTTTACGGTCAGCCTCGACTTCGACCGTCGGCTGGCGCCCGACGACCTGGCCGGCTCGCGCGCCCACGTGCGCGGATTGGGCCGCGTTGGTGTGCTGACGAGCGACGAAGTCGACGTGATCGTCGCCGCCCTCGATCGGGTGGGCGTCGAGCTCGAGGCGGGCTCGTTCATCTTCCAACCGGGCGACGAAGACATCCACACCGCCATCGAGCGGCGGGTGACCGAGATCGCGGGTCCGACTGGCGGAAAGCTCCACACCGGACGCAGCCGCAACGACCAGGTGGCCACCGCCTTGCGGCTGTACACCAAGCGCCAGCTGCTGACCCTCGCCCATCGGGTCATCGACCTGCAGCGGGTGCTCCTCGAGCGGGCCGTGCAGGCCGGGGACGCCTACCTGCCGGGCTACACCCACCTTCAACGAGCCCAACCCGTGTTGCTGGCTCACCACCTGCTGGCCCACGCGTGGACCTTCGCCCGCGACGTCGACCGGCTGCTCGACGCCCGGGGCCGCCTCGACGTCTCGCCCCTCGGGGCCGGCGCTCTGGCCGGGTCCTCGCTTCCGCTCGATCCCGACGCCGTGGCCGACGAGCTCGGGTTTGCGGCTCGCTTCGAGAACTCCCTCGACGCGGTGAGCGACCGCGACTTCGTGGCCGAGAGCTTGTTCGTCATCGCCCTGCTCGGCGTCCACCTCTCGCGTCTCGGCGAGGAGGTCGTGCTCTGGTCCTCTGAGGAGTTCGGGTTCCTCCGCCTTGACGACGGCTACGCCACCGGCTCGTCGATGCTGCCTCAAAAGAAGAACCCCGACATCGCCGAGCTGGCGAGGGGCAAGGCAGGCCGTTTGATCGGCCACCTGACGGGGTTGCTGAGCACGCTCAAGGGCCTGCCCCTGTCGTACAACCGCGACCTGCAGGAGGACAAGGAGCCCCTCTTTGACGCCGTCGACCAGGTGGGGTTGGGCCTAGCCGCCATGGGCGGGCTGATGGCGACGGCCGATTTCGACCTTGATCGCATGCAGGAGGCCGCCGACTCACCGACCGCGGCCGCCGTCGACCTCTCCGAGTGGCTGGTCGAACGGGGAGTGCCGTTCCGCGAGGCTCACAACATCGTGGGCGCCATCGTGCGCGACTCGATCGAGCGCCACGTGGGGATGGCCGAGCTGGTCGAAGCGCATCCCGCCCTTGGCACCGAAGCAGCGTCTTTGCTCGAGCCTGGCCTCGCGGTCACCCGGCGCACGACGCCCGGTGGGGCCGGGCCGGTTGCCGTGGCCACCCAGATCATCCGCTTTCGCGAGCGACTCGAGCTCGACCAGGAGCGGGTGGGCCATGGGTGAGGCGCCCTACGTCCATCACATCGATGTGCGCTACGGCGAGGTCGACATGCAAGAAGTGGTGTTCAACGCCCACTACTTGGCGTATTGCGACGACGCGGTCGAGCGCTGGCTCGATGCCCGCGGCGTGAAGGTCGCCGACCACGGCTGGGACTTCATGTTGAAGAAGGCGGTGCTCGAGTGGGACGGGGCCGCCCACGTTCACGAGCGCCTCGACATCACCGTCGCCATCTCGCGATGGGGGAACACCTCGTTCGAGGTCGCATTCCGCGGCGCGGTGGGTGAGCGGCCTGTCTTTGGCGCCACCATCACCTACGTCGGCGTCCGCTTCGGGACGCGGGAG
>JAUTXA010000232.1 GCA_030838265.1 Actinomycetota bacterium
CCTTCGCCGCCGTGGTCGTGTGGGCCGCGGCTCGCCACGTGCCCGAGAGCAACGACCCGCTCGCCTCTCATCACATCGACTGGAAGGGCGCCTTCTTCGGCGCCGTTGGCCTCGGTGGCGTCACCTACGCCCTCATCGAAGCCCCGGACCGCGGGACCGACGTCCGCGTGCTGGCCGCCGCCGCTGTCGGTGTCGTGGCGCTGGCCGCCTTCGGGTGGGCCGAGGCCCGGGGCCGCAACGCCATGGTGCCGCTGTCGATCTTCGCCAACCGGCAGTTCAGCGCGGCCAACGTCGTGACCTTCGCGGTGTGGGGCGCGCTCGGGTCGACCTTCTTCCTCCTCGTCGTCTTCCTCCAGACGGTGATGCACTACTCGGCGCTGCGGGCCGGGATGGCAACCCTGCCGATCACCCTGATCCTGCTGGTGTTCTCGTCCCGGGGCGGCGCCGTGGCCGAGCGTTTCGGCCCTCGCCTTCCCATGACGGCCGGGCCCCTCATCGCCGCCGCCGGGGTCGCGCTGTTCTCTCGCTTCCACCTCGGCACGAGCTACGTCACCGGCATCCTTCCCGCCGTGATCGTCTTCGGCGCCGGCCTGGCGCTCACCGTCGCCCCGGTGACGGCCACGGTGCTCGGCTCGATCGAGACCCGCTTCGCCGGCACCGGCTCAGGAGTCAACAACGCGGTGGCCCGCGCCGGCTCGTTGCTGGCGGTGGCCGTGATCCCCTTGGTCGCCGGGCTGAAGGGTGACGACTACCGACACCCGGCCGCCTTCACCCACGGCTACCACACCGCCATGCTGATCAGCGCGGTGGCCACGGCCGCGGGCGGCCTCATCGCCCTGGCCTTCATCCGCTCGCCGTCGGCGGCAGAGACGTCGCCCGATGCGGAGTCCCGGCCCGCGGCCACGCCGATCCGGTGTCCCTGCCCGACCGCATCACCCTGCGCCCACAGCCACCTCCGGGAGCCAGCAGGTCAGCGATAGGCGCGGGCCTGCAGCTCGAAGAGCTCGGCGTAGAGGCCGTCCCGGGCCAAGAGCTCGGCGTGGCTGCCGGCCTCGGCCACCGTCCCGCCGTCGATGACGACGATGAGGTCGGCCATCCGCACGGTCGAGAAGCGGTGCGACACGAGGACGGTTATGGCCCCGGTCTCGTTCGACACCCGGCGGGCGGCACCGGCGTAGCGCTCGAACAGGGCGTACTCGGTCTCGGCGTCGAGCGACGCGGTGGGCTCGTCGAGGACGAGAAGCAGCGGGTTCTCGCGCATCATGGCCCGACCCAAAGCCAGCTTCTGCCACTGCCCGCCCGAGAGCTCGACGCCGTCGTCGAACGACTTGCCCAGCTGGGTCTGCAAGCCCTGAGGCAGTGTCGGCATCACCGTGTCGGCGCCGGCTCGGGCCAAGGCACCGACCACGACGGGCTCGTCGTCGAGATAGGGCAGGTCGCCGACTCCGACGGTCTGCCCCGCGGCCAGCTCGAGACGGGCAAAGTCCTGGAAGCCGGCCGACATGCGGTCGCGCCACTCGTCGGGCGCGATCTGTGAGAGGGCAATGCCGTCGGCCGTGATCGAGCCCGACGTCGGTTCGTAGAAGCGGCACAGCAGCTTTATGAAGGTCGACTTGCCGGCCCCGTTCTCGCCCACCACCGCGACCGTCGAGCCCGCGGGCAGGTGCAGGTTGACGTCGTGGAGGATGTCGACCTCGGTGCCCGGGTAGCGGAAGGCCACGTCGGTCAGGTCGAGGCCGCGCTCCATGCGGTCGGGAGCAGCGAGTGGGTGGGAGGGCGGCCTCGCCGCCTCGGCCGCATAGTCGACCAACCACAGGTAGCGCCCGACCGTCTTCAGGCTCGACAGCATCCACGTCATCATCCCGACCGCGCCGGCCACTTGCTGGTTGACCTGGGCGGCCAGGGTGATGGCCATGACCACCGAGCCGACGTCGCCGTGGCCCTGCACGGCTCGCTCCGCCACCAAGGCGATGGCACCGACGTAGCCCAGGCCGAACACCATCCAGCCGCTGCCGCTCATCAGGGTGGCCTTGACCTGGGCCTTGTCCTGGACGAGGTCGGTGTCGTGCCACACCTGGTGGTGGCGATCGATCAGGTGGCGACCGAGGCCGAAGATGCGCAGCTCCTTGCCCGGTCCCGCCGTGGTGGCCAGCTCGAGCAGGTGACGGGTCACCCGCATCCCCTCGGCCGTGTCGTCCGCCGCCTTCTGCCGCAGCTGCTCGGACTTGGCCCCGGCGATGATCGACGGGATCCCGAATAGGGGCAGGAGGATGAGGATCGGGTGGAGGCTGGCCAGCAGGCCGACGGTGGTGAACACGCCGACGAGCACGGCGATGTTCTGCACGATGGCCTCGCTGGCGCTGGCCAGCTGGTCGCGCTGCCGGCGCAGCACCTCGATCTTGTCGAGATAGTCGGGGCGCTCGTGGTGTTCGAGGCCGGGGATGCCGGCCGTCAGCTCGATGAGGCGCTGGTCGAGCAGGGCGCCCGTCTTCTCGCGCAGCGCCATGCTGAGGGTGAACCCCGTCCACCCCGCGAACACGGCGGCCGCCACCGTGATGCCCTCGCCTGCGGCGGCCCGCCACACGTCGCCCATGTGGTGGTGCACGGCGGCGTTGGTGAGGTCGCGCAGCCACACGCTCGAGAGCACACTCGCAAGGGCGGAGATGATGTTGAGGACGATCGACAGGGTGGCCCGCAAGGGGTCAGCCTCGAACGCCACCTTCAGCATCACGCCCAACGGACGCACGCGCTTACGCACTGGTGACCACCTCGTCGGCCGCCTCGTCGCCGCCGGTGTCGCCGTCGTCCCCGCCCTCGTCTCCGCCCTCGATGTCGGTGAACCTCGAGGCTTGGAGCCGGAACATGTGGGCGTAGCGACCCTCGAGGGCCAGGAGCTCGTCGTGGGTCCCTTGCTCGCTGACGCGTCCGTGCTCTAGCACCACGATGCGGGCGGCCCGGCGGACGGTCGAGAAGCGATGCGAGATCAAGATGGTGGTCATGCCGGCGGTGAGGTCGAGGAAGCGGTCGTAGATGTCGGCTTCGGCCCGCACGTCGAGGTTGGCGGTGGGCTCATCGAGGACGAGCACGCCGGCGCCGGCGTCGGCCGCGTACAGAGCCCGGGCCAGAGCGAGCCGCTGCCACTGGCCGCCCGATAGGTCGGTGCCCTCGGTGAACTGGCGGGAGAGCACGGTGTCCCACCCGTGGGGCAGGTCGTCGAGCAACCCCAAGGCGCCGGCCCGTGACAAGGCCTCCTGGAACCGAGCCTCGTCGAACGGGGCGTCGACCGCGCCGAAGCACACGTTGTCGCGCGCCGGCAGCTCGTAGCGGACGAAGTCCTGGAAGATGGCGGCCAGCCGGCGCTGCCAGGCTGCCGGGTCGAGCAGGCGGAGGTCGGTGCCATCGACCGTGATCCGCCCCTCGGTCGGGTCGTAGAGCCGGGCCAGCAGCTTGACCAGCGTCGTCTTGCCCGCGCCGTTCTCACCCACGATGGCCAGCGACGACCCGGCCGCGATCTCGAGGTCGAGCCCGTCGTAGATGGCCCGCTCCTGGCCCGGATAGTGAAAGCCGACGTTCTCGAAGCGAATCGTCTGCCGGGGCAGGCCCGCCGCCGGCTCCGACCCCGAGAGCCGCACCGACGGAGAGGCCACCGCCTCCTCGAGCTCGAGCACCGGGGGGATGGAGGCCACGCCGAACTGCACCGCCATGTCGTCGTTGCTCAGGCTGCCGAGGATGGCGATACCGCCCGCGGCCTGCAGGTACACCGTGAACTGGCCGGGCGAGATCTCGCCCCGCAACAGCGACCGACCGAGCATGAAGAAGATGGCGAACTCGGTGACCATGAAGATCAACGGGCCGATGGCCGAGATCTTCCACGAGTTGCGCCGGGCCAGCCAGACATGGGCCATGCCGCTCACCCAGCTCTCGCGGAAGCGGGTCGAGACCCACGACCCGAGGCCGAAGACCCGCGCCTCCTTGGCCGCCCCCGGGGTCAGGGCCAGGTCGCGGAAGTAGGCCGACCGCCTCAGGGTCTGGGCCTGGCCCGCTACCACCTGGATCTGGGCGAAGAAGTCCTGGCGGAAGATCTGGATGGTGGCGGTGAAGACCACGGCGAGGCCGAGCGCCATCCACCAGTGATAGGGCCACAGCAGGGCGACCGAGGCGAACGCCGACAGATAGCGGACCGCCAACCCGGCCAGGCCCCCAACCACCATCCGCGGGGTGAAGGTACCGGTGCCGACCCCCTGGGCCAGCGCCACCTTGTCAAGCATGGCGGGGTCCTCGAGGTGGGCGATGCCCGGAGGCAGGACCGACGCGGCCATGGCCCGCTCCCGCAGGCTCCCGCTCACCCGGCGCCCCAGCCCGTCGGCCACGGCCAGCTGGATGGGCCCCACCGTCTGCTGGAGGATGTAGAGCACACCGACGGCAACGAGGGCCAGCACCACCCGATGGCCGGCGGCCGAGTGCGAGCCCTGCTGGGCGGCCACGAACACCGACCCGACCAGGGCGCCGCTGGCCACCTTGAAGAAGCTCGGGATGGCGGCGGCGATGACCACGGTCAGGGCCACCCAGGCGGTCCGCCGGCGGTCGACCGTGGGCAGCAGCTTCACGGTGGCCCAGATGGCCGGACCCAGCCGCTGCCTCTTCTTGGTTGTGGTCTCGGTGTCGGTCTCGGTGTTCGTCCCGGAGCCCCCGGCGGCCATCGCCCTCAGTGCCCTTCTGGGCGTTGCGGGTACAGGGCCACCATCAGCATCGAGTCGGTCTGCGGGTCGGCGTCGCCGCCGTCGGCGACCTCGTACTCAGCGAGCAGGGAGTCGAGGCGGCCGAGAAACTCCTCGCCCCGCTCGGCGGGCAGGCGCAGGCGGTGACCCGAAAGGCGGCGGGCCCGGCCCGATTCCGAGGGGTCACCCTCCTCGATCGAGGCCACGAACTCGCGCCGCAGCTCGTCGAGCACCGAGCTGGCCATCTGGCCCACGGCCTCGGCCCCCACAGTCGAGGCCAGCTGCTTCGAGACCGAGATGCGCCGGGCCGCCAACTCGTAGCGGCGTTCGACGATGCCCGACACCATGCGGGTCGAGGCCACCCGGATCAAGCCGTGCTCCTCGAGCAGGCGCACGTGGTAGTAGAGCCGGTTGGGGCGCAAGCCGAGCGCGGTGGCCAGCTCCTTCACCGTGCGGTCGCCAGCTTCGAGCAGGCCGAGCAGGCGCATCCGCAGAGGATCGGCCACGGCGCGCAGGGTGGCGACATCGCTGATCTCGAGGGTGCCGTCTGTCGCGAGAACGCTCATCGGTTTAGGTTGATACACCATTCATGAGATGTTGACAAGGACGAATGCCGGTCATCGGGCCATATCGATACGCCTTACGCCGGCTGGAGTCAAGCAATTAGCAAATCAGCCTTGACAGATTTGCAGTATCGGATTACCACACACCCATGACCGATCCCACCACGACCGCAGACCAGCGCCGCCGCGAGATCCTCAGCCAGGTAGCCAGCGGCGACTTGGCGCCCGAGCAGGCGGCCGAGCTCCTCGCCGCCCTCGACCGGGAAGGCCCCACGACCCCTCCCGGCGCCGACGCCCCGCCCGACGCCAAGAGCGAGCAGGCCCCGCCGCCTCCGCCTCCCTCGGACGGGCTGGCCACCGGCGTGCGCACCGTCCGCATCGAAGGCGCCCTGCGCATCGTCGAGGTCCACGGCGACCCGTCGGTGCGCGAGGCGGTGGCGTCGGGCCCCCACACCGCCCGGCGCGACGGCGACGTCTTCGTGATCGAGGGGAGCCCCGACTTCCTGAGCGACTTCGACGACGATGACGATGATGACGACGCCGACTACCCCGGCGGCCGCTTCCGGTTCCGGGGGCCGGCGTGGTCGAGCGCCCGGGCCGGTGTGATCGTGGGCGGCCGGCGCAGCGTGCACGGCCTTCACTCCGTGCGCCGCCACCCCCTGGTCATCCGCATGCACCCCGATCTCGCTCTGGTGGCCCACGTCGAGGCCGGCACCCTCTCGGTGAGGGACGTGAAGGGGCCCATCAAGGCCACCGTGCAGGCGGGTTCGGCCAAGATCAGAGGCTTCGCCTCGCCGTTCGACATCGAGGTCTCGGCGGGCAGCGTGACCGCCCACGGCCACCTCGCCCATGGCAGCTCGCGAGTCTCCTGCGACGCCGGCTCGGTGAAGCTGGTGCTCGACCGATCGTCCAGCGTGAAGATCGACGCCTCGTCGAACCTGGGCAAGGTCACCCTGCCCGGCGGTGCCGAAGGACCAGGCGGCATCCAGGGTTTGCTGCAGAGCTCGCACCAGTCGACGGTCGGCGGGGGCGACGGTGAGCTGCACATCTCCGTGAATGTGGGCAGCGCGTCCGTGATAATCGACGAATGAGCCCTGCCGCCTCGCGCTTCGCCCCTCGGGACTGCCCCGTCTGCGGCGACACCCTCGCCCTCACCCGCCTGAGCTGTGGCGCCTGTGGCACCGAGCTGTCGGGCGAGTTCGAGGCCTGTGAGTTCTGCTCGCTGCTGCCCGACGAGCGTCAGCTCCTGCGGGTGTTCCTGGCCAGCCGGGGCAACATGAAGGATCTCGAGCGCCACCTGGGCGTCAGCTATCCCACCGCCCGGGCCCGCTTCGACGGCGTGCTGACCAAGCTCGGCATCGAGCGCCCGGCCGCGGCCAGCCCCGACAGCGACGTCCTCGAGGCCCTGGCCCAAGGCCAGATCGACGTCGATGAAGCCATGCGCCGCCTGGGTTGACCCGCCTGCCCCCCGGTGTCGTCACACCCCGCCGACACAATGGGGTGATGCGTCGTCTGGCCGTTGCCGTGCTCGCCCCGTTGCTGGTTCTGCCCGCGTTGACGGCGGGCTGCGGGTCCCGTCGCGCCGCGGCCAAGCCCACGTCCATCAATCCGGTGG
>JAUTXA010000246.1 GCA_030838265.1 Actinomycetota bacterium
GACCTTCTCGGGCGTGTCGCGCACCACGACCTGACCGAGCTCGAGAGCCAGAATCTCATCGGAGATCGAGGTGATCAGCGGCATGTCGTGCTCGATCAGCAGCATCGAGCAGCCCGTCTCGCGCTGGATCCGCTGGAGCAACGGACCGAGCGCCTCGGTCTCTCGCTGGGCCACACCCGAGGACGGCTCGTCGAGCAACAGGACGTTGGGGTCGTGGGCAATCGACATGGCCAGGTCGACGATCCGGCGCGAGCCAGTCGACAGCTCGGAGACGAACTTGTCGCGGAAGGCGGTCAGGCCCATGAGCTCGATGAGATCGTCGACAGTCCAGGCCACGTCCTCTTCGGACTCCTGGATGGCGGGCAGGTTCAGCAGGGCGGCCAAGTGGTCGCGAGTCTCGATGTGGCGCTCGAGCCCCACGGCGATGTTCTCGGCCACGGTCAGCGACGGGAAGATGCGGGCGTCCTGGAACGATCGCCCGAGGCCGAAGGCAGCCCGCTTATCAGGGCCCCAACCGGTCATCTCCTCGCCCTTCAGCCAAAGCCGACCGGCGGTCGGCGGCAGCAGGCCCGAGATCATGTCGAAGATGGTGGTCTTGCCCGCCCCGTTCGGCCCGATGAGGCCGAGGATCTGCCCGTGGTCGAGGTCGAAGCTGACGTCACTGACCGCCGTGATGCCACCGAAGCGGACGGTGAGACCGTCCACGGCGAGGATCGGGCCCTTGTCCTTGTTGGCTTGCATCGAGGCCGCGGTGCCGTTGCTGGCCTTGGCCGTGGCGGGCGACGAGCCCTTGCCCGTTGCCTTGGCCGCCCCTTCGAGGAAGACCGAACGCAGGATGTCGCCTCGGCTGAGGAGCTCGGCGGTCGGGCCCTCGAAGCGGACCTCGCCCTTCTCCATGAAGTAGGCGCGGTCAGCGATGGTGAGAGCCACGTTCACCGACTGCTCGACCAGGATGATGGTGCACCCCTGGGCGTGGATCTCCCGAACGATGTCGAGGAGCTGCTCGACAATGGCGGGCGCCAGCCCCAGCGAGAGCTCATCGATGACGAGGAGGCGGGGCTTGGCCACGAACGCCATACCTAGTGCGAGCTGCTGCTGCTCACCGCCCGACATGTTGCCCGCCATCTGATCCCACCGCTCCCGAAGCCGGGGGAACATGTCGAGGACGCGCTCGATTCGGGCATCAACGTCTGCTTCGGGCTCGTCGGTGTAGAGCCAGGTGCCGGCCCGGAAGTGCTCGGCAACCGTCAAGGTCGGGAACACGGCCTTGCCACCGGGCACCTGGACGATGCCGCTGCGAGCGGCCTGCACGGCGTCGGCGTGGGTGATGTCGCGCCCGTCGAAGAAGATGGCACCGCCGATGGGATCGACCAGGCCGGAGATGGCCTTGAGCAGGGTCGACTTGCCGGCGCCGTTGGTGCCGAGCAGGGCGATGATCTCGCCCTCCTTGACCTCCATGTCGACCCCGAAGAGGATCTGCACCGACCCGTAGGCCACCTCGACGCCCTTGCAGACGAGCAGCGACTTCTCACCGGCCACCTCGGCCCTCAGGCGGGCCGCCATCTCCATGGACTTGGCGGCTTGGTCGCAGTCGCGCTTCACGAAGCGCTGGGCCGAGGCCCCGATGCACCCGGCCAAGGCGACGATGACCGACAGCACGATGGTCAGGGTCCGATAGGAGCCGTTCTCGCCGATGCCGGCCAGCAGCAGGAACGAGAGCCCGCCACAGCCGTAGAGCAGGATGGCCCACGCGTAGGACTGCGAGCGGATGCGGGGCGGCGCCACCAGCCCGACCAGTGAGTAGTACGCCGGCTGGTAGCTGCCGATGCCGACGGAGAGGAAGAAGGCGAAGAAGAGCGACAGCCCACTCCACGGCGAGGCGGCCATGAGGACAAGGCCGACCGCGAACTGCACGAACGACAACCCGGTGATGACTGCCAACCGGTTGAGACGGCCCTGGTCACTGACCTTCGTCGCCATGCGGGTCCCGATGATCAGGCCCACGACGCTGCCTGCCCCGAAGACGAACTGCACCCAGCCCCGGCCCTGGCTGTCGTACTTGTAGACCTTCTCGAAGAACAGGCTGAGGATGTTGCCGATCTGCAGGGCACCGATGCCGAGCAGGTAGGCGCCCAGCCACAGCCGGCGCAGGGTGGGCACCGCGAACAGCTGCCTGCGGGCCTCGGTGAAGGGGACGGGCTCCTGGCCGGCTTCGGCGGCGGCCAGCTCGGCATCGATGCTCTCACCGCGCAGGGGCTCCCGCAGCCGAAGGATGGCGAGGGCCAGGAAGATGCCGGTGGGAATGGCGAGCAGGATGAAGGCCGCCTGCCAGTTGATGGCCCCGCCGATGTAGCCCGCCACTGGACCAGCAACCGCGCTCAAGAAGTTGGCCGACCGGTGCAGCCCGAAGACCTTCGGATGGTCTTCCCGCTTGTAGTAGTCGCCCAACAGGCTCGGGTGGACGACCTCGTTGATGATGCGGCCCAGGCCCGACCCCAGGCGGACCAGGTAAAGCAGGAAGAGGCCGGGGACGATGCCGGTGAAGACCGAGCAGACGCCCCACAGGATGGCGGCGATGATCGAGAGTCGGACGCGGTTGACGCGGTCGGCCAGGAACCCCAAGGGCAGAGCCGCCAGCAGGGTAAAGACCCCGGTGATGGCCCCGACGGCCAGGATGCCCGAATCGCTCAGGTGGAAGGCGGTCCGGATCTCGGGCAGGAGGGCGGCGAAGGCGATGCGGTCGAACTCGTCGACGAAGTTGAGGCCGAAGAGAATGACGAGCGGGAGCAGCGAAGCGCCGCTGGCCAGCGCCAGTCCCCGTCGCGAAGGGCGCGACGAGCTCGGCGGAGTGGGCTCGACGGGATAGGTCTCGGTGGCGCTCATCGACGTCCTGCTCTTGCTCGGGCCAGTCGACGGGAGCCGCCGCCGGCGGTCGGCTCGTCGTCGTCACCAGTGTCGGTCGCCTGCGCCTCGGGCTCAATCTGGAAGTGCTCGTGCAGGGGCGCGTCCTCGAGGGCGAGCACGGCGTGGCACTCCGGGCAGGAAACGGTTTGCGGGGCGAGGGTGTCGAAGGCGCCGACCTCCTCGACCGCCTGTTCGGCGTGCTCGATGACGTCCTGCTCGTCCTCGCCCGTTTCGACCCGCTTATCGGCCACGAGGGACGGCACGACGATGTCGTGACGCTTGGCGACCCAGCGCAGGAACATGTCCCTCAGCTTGAAGAAGCCCTCGGCGAACCCACCGGGCAGGAACAGCAGGATCACCAGGACGCCGACGCCGGTCGCCAGCACCGAGGCGCCTCGGAAGAGGCTGTCGCCAAAGAGGCGCAGCATGCCGAAGATGGCCGCACCGGCCACCGCGCCGGGGAGCGAGGTCAGGCCGCCGACCACCGTATAGACGAAGACCTGGACGCTGGGGCCCATCCCGTAGCTCTGATAGTCGATGCCGTGCACCTGGTACGCCGTGAGCACCCCGGCCAAGGCGGCGATGGCCCCCGAGATGGCGAAGGCGGCCAGCTTGGTGCGAGCCAGGTTGATCGAATAGGCCGGTGCTGCCCGCTGGTTGTCGCGCACGGCGATGAGGACGCGGCCGCTCCGGTTACGACGAAAGCTGCGGGCCGCCAACATGACTCCGGCGAGGAAGATCAGCACGAAGTAGTAGTAAGCCCGATCGCCGGTCAGGGCGATGCGGCCGAACAAGAGGGGCCGCAGGACGGGGGCGTTGTTCGTCGGCAGGAAGTGCTTCCCGAGAAGATCAGGTCGGAGCACATAGCCCTCGACGGCCGCCGCAAAGGCCAGAGTCGTGATGGCCAGGTAGAAGCCGGTCACCCGCAAGGCAGGGATCCCGATGACCAGCGATACAAGAGCACCGACGGCCATCCCGGCCGCGGCGGCGAGGAAGAAGTCGATGTTGTGGTTGGCGGCCAAGCCGCCCGCCACACCGGCGCCGATGCCGACGAGCCCGAAGTGGCCGAGCGAGATCTGCCCCGCCCAGCCGCTCAGGATGACGAGCGACACGGCCACCATGGCATCGACGGGAATGAGCGTGAGCTTGTTGATCCTCGACGAGCCGACCAGATACGGGGCGCCGACCACAAGGGCGAAGACGATCACGCTGAGAACCGTCTTGAACACCACCACTTCGCGGAGCCGCCGCAGCTCGGTCGGGATGGGACGGAACTCCTTCACCGACTGCCAGGTCGACACTCCGGCGTCATAGGCCCTCGAGAAGCTCTTTCGCTGCAGCAGGAGGGCGCCGAGGATCAGGACCAGCATCAGCGACGTGGAGAACGTGTTCGACCCGGTCTTCACCACCGAGGCTTGGTCGATGACGCCTACCGCCATGCCGGCAAAGAGGGCCACGGGGATGTTCTCCATCCGCGCCACTACCGCGGCGGCCAGGGCGTACACCAGGACCTGGTAGCCGAGTGACCCGTCAACGGGCACGCCCACGAGCGGACCGCGGAGGAAGATGGCGACGCCGGCGAACAGACCGGCAATGACCCACGCCACCGTGCCGACGCGGCGCACCGGAATCCCGAGCAGCGAGGCCCGGTCGGCATTCTCGGCCGAGGCCCGAAGGGCGATTCCCATCCTCGTGAAGCGGAAGAAGGCACCTAGGCCCAGCGAGATGCCCACGACGGCAGCCAACCCGAAGACGTGGTCGCCGTTCATGAGCGGCTTGCCGTGATAGAGCGGCGACCAAAGGTCGTGCCACGGCGTGGGGATGACTGACTGCAGCTTGCCCTTTGACCCCAGCCAGATGGGGATGTAGATCGACAAGAAGGCCAAGACCTGGCTGATTCCGATCGTGGCCACCGTGAGGATCAGCCGGGGCGAGGTCGAGAAGCGTCGGACGATCGTGAACTCGACGATCGCGCCGACCAGGGCCGACCCGACCAAGGCGATCGGCAAGGTGGCCCAGTACGGCCAGTGGTGAAGCGTCTGCAGCAGGATGGCCCCGATGCCCGCCGGCGCCCCGAGCGCGGCCGCCGCGAAGTTGATGATGCGGTTGGTCCGGTAGATCAGGATGATGGCCACGCCCAGGAGCCCGTACAGAGCACCGAGCGCGATCCCGAAGATGAAGATGTCAGGGGGCGGGCTGAAGAAGACCTGGATGACGATGACGAAGGCCACGATGGCCACGACACCGCGGACCAACTTGGCGGCCCTGTTGTCGGCCGTGACGACCGCGTTGGCCTGCCGCAGCGGCTCCGGCACCTTCATTCGGGGAGACATGGCTGGCCTTATCTCGGCTTCGGCGGCAGGACGAAGTCACCGGCGTACTGGCCCGGGAGGAAGCGCTTGCCGGGGAACATGTCGTGGTAGGCCCCAGCCTTGCCGTCGAAGCCCGACACCTCCTTCGGGCTCCACCAGACCTGCCGCATGTCGTCATTCCACGCGTAGTCGCCCTTGCCGAACGACCGCCGGATGTGACCCGTACCGGAGCCACCGCGAGGTGCCGTCGTCTGGGCGCCGATCTGCATCGTCTGCGGCGTGAGCGTGGGGCCGGCCTGCTGGATCAGCGACCCGATCATCATCAGGTAGTCGAGGTCGGTACCGGCCGCCTTGTACGGCGGGTTACCCGCCGCTCCGCCCGCGTGGTACACCCGCGCCGCCGCGTCTCGGCCCACCGCTTCTTGCGCCTCGAGCTGACTCAAGCCGAAGGCGTTCTCGTATTCGTGGTTGCAGCCGCAACTGGGGTCGCCCGGCAACAGCGTGTCGTACACCCGCCCCGAAGCGTCGGCGTCCATGTAGCCGGACCCGGTGATGAAGTTCTCCGGGTGGTAGTGGTCCTCTTCCTCGGTCTCATAGAGGAAGGCGGGGGCGATGAGGTCGCAGAAGCAGAGCACACCGGTCGACGTGGGGTTGGCCATCATGGCGGCGACGCCGGCCTTGCGCTGCTGGTCGGCGGTCGAGATGTCCTGGGCGTAGTAGTACGAGTGAGCGAACGACGTGCCGCACCTGCTCAGGGCGGCCTTGAGGTCGACCTCCATGGCCTTCTTGTTCTCAGGGTCGTTGGTGGCGATGACTCCCAGCACCCGCGGCTTTGTGCGCAGGTCGGTCTCGCCTGCGTAGTGCGGCTCGCCCGCGTACTTGGCGACGCCCCCCTTGAACTTCTGGCAGTAGAAGTCGCCGAACGCGTTCAGCATCTGGGTACCGCTCTGTTGGACGTCCCAGTGGTAAGGCGCGTACTGCTGGTTGAAGCTGTCGCGGAAGTGCCACCCACCCGCGTTGGGCACCTTGTCGAAGCTGGCCTGGGCGAAGAACGGCGAGGCCAGCGACGTGTTCCACATGATGAAGTAGGGGTGCTCCTCCTGGATGAACTGGTCGACCTCACCGCGCAGGCACCGATAGTCGGGCGGCACCGCGTCGCAGCTCCCCTGGCGGACCTTGATGCTGACCTTGCGCCCCCAGAACTCGAAGTTGCTGTTCATGAACTTCTGGACGGCGTCCGCGAACTGCTGGTTCTGGGTGGTGTCGGAGTTGGCCTGCTGGGCGGTGGCGATGGCGTCGACCGCCGGGTTGGGCTTGCCCCGATACCACAGGATCTTGATGGTGCCGTCGTCGCCCACCCCTTGGTAGGTGGCCCCGCTGGCCTTGCCCACGAACTTCCCTTGGCAGGGTGGCGCCCAGTAGTAGATGGAGGGGTCGAACTGCCGGTCACCCTTGCAGTGCGAGCGATCGCCGTCCGGATAGTTGATGCCGCCGTTGGCGGCCAGGACCGGGCCGGTGAACTTCTGCCCCGCCTTCACCGCACCTGTCGTCGCACCCCCGGAGGCGCCGCCTCCGGCGCCGCCCGCCGCGCCGGCGCCGCCTGCCGCTCCCGCCGCGTCGCCGGTAGCCCCCGAGCCGACGTCACTGCCCGTAAGGCCGTTGCCGCCGGAGAGCCCGGCGGCCACGGTCGATGACGGCGCTTTCGACGGCACCACGGCGATGATGAGCAGCTGCACAGCCAGCACCACTGCCAAGGGCAGATAGCGGCGGGCGAGCGTCGATCGGTTCATCTACATCCCCCTTCGGCGCCTCGGGGCGGCGTCGATGATCTTTGTTTCGCGAGGTTCTCGTTGGGCTTCTTTGCCCGCCCATGGGTGTGACTGCGGTCACGACCGTAGGTGGAACTTCTCCTCCTGTGCTCGCGACTCCTGCCTGACGCGGTTCAGCCGGCCCCGAAGGACCGGCCGAACTTGGTCAAACCGTCGTGATGTGGAGGCGCTACAGCTGCATGGCCTTGATCTCGAGGAACTCCTCGAGGCCGAACTTGCCGGCCTCACGACCGCGCCCTGACTGCTTGAAGCCACCGAACGGGGCCTGGGGGTTGAACGACCCGCCGTTGACCTCGACCTGACCGGCCCGGATCTTGCGGGCCACCTGCTTGGCCTTGTCGGCGTCTCCGCTCCACACGCCCCCGGCCAGGCCGTAGACGGTGTCGTTGGCGATCTCGATGGCCTCTTCCTCGGTGTCGTACGGCAGGATCGACAGGACGGGGCCGAAGATCTCCTCGCGGGCGATCGTCATCTGGTTGGTGACGTCGGAGAACACCGTGGGCCGGACGAAGAAGCCCTTGTCGAGCCCTTCAGGCGCCTCGACGCCGCCGGTGAGGAGCTTGGCGCCCTCGTCGATGCCCTTGGTGATGTAGCCCCGCACCCGCTCCCGCTGGACTTCTGACACGAGGGGCCCGAGGCGGGTGCCGTCGGCGAAGGGGTCACCGGGCGTGTAGCCCTCTGCCGCCTTCACCGCGATGGCCTCGACCTCGGCCAGCTTCGACCGCGGGACGATCATGCGGGTCAGGGCCGTGCAGGTCTGGCCCGAGTTGAGGAAAGCCTTGCCCACGCCGTCGGTGACTGCCTGCTCGAGGTTGGCGTCGTCGAGGATGACGTTGGGGCTCTTGCCACCGAGCTCGAGGGCGACCCGCTTGACGGTGCCCGACGCCACCTCGCTCACCCGCTTCCCAGCCGCGGTGGACCCGGTGAAGCTCACCATGTCGACCTCGGGGTGGGCGGCGATGGCCTCGCCCACGACGGGGCCGATGCCGGTGACGAGGTTGAACACGCCGGCCGGCAGGCCGACAGAGTCGATGATCTCGGCCAGCACGAAGGCGTTGAGCGGCGCGACCTCGCTGGGCTTGAGGACGACGGTGCAGCCCGCGGCCAGGGCCGGGGCCACCTTCAGGGCGATCTGGTGGAGCGGGTAGTTCCACGGGGTGATGGCCCCAACCACGCCGACCGGCTCCTTGGTGACGATCGAGTTCCCGATCTGCTCCTCGAACTGGAAGGTGTCGAGGATGGTGGCGACCGAGCCGAAGGTGACGGTGGGCAAGCCGGCCTGGATCATCATCGACAGGTTGAGGGGCATCCCGACCTCGCCGGCGATGAGCTGGGCGATCTCCATCATCCGGGCCTGCAGGCCCTCGGTGATGCGTTGCACGTACTTGGCCCGCTCCTCGACCGAGGTCTGCGACCAGCCGGGGAAGGCGGCGCGGGCGGCCTTGACGGCCTTATCCACATCGTCCGCCGTGCCCTCGGGGATGGTGCCCATCACCTCTTCGGTGCTGGAGTTCAGAACCTCGAGGGTCCCCTTGCCGTTGGAGGGCACCCACGCCCCATCGATGTAGAGCTTGTCGCGTACTTGCACGGAAAGGCCTCCTGGCGGGCAGACGAAGAGAAACAGGTGACTGAAGTGTATTCACCGTCGTTGACGAAGGCATCAGCGACCGGCCGATCAGGCAGGGCCAGGCGACGATTGTTCGGTTCTGGCGCCCCGCTTCTATTGTTCGGCTAATGGTTCGGGAGGCGAATGATCTGGCGGTCGGGCACGAGAGTGCCGACCCCTTCGTCGTGGCGGGACGGGCCGCGGCCCGCCTGGCTCGGCAGGTCGACCTCGCCCTTCAGGACGCCGACCTGTCGGCTCCTCAGTATCGCGTCCTCGCCTTTCTCTCCCGCGGCTCCCAGGTGGCGTCGGGCATCGCCGGGCGCCTCGACGTCAGCCGACCCACGGTCACCGCCATCGTCGACGGCCTGGTGGCTCGTGGCTTCGTCGAGCGCCGGACCGAGTCCGACGACCGGCGCCGGGTCCACCACGTGCTCACACCGGCCGGGCGGCGGGCGGTGGCCGGCGGCGACGCGGCCGTGACGGCGCGCCTGCAGACCATCTCGAGTCACCTTCCGGCCGGCGATGCCCAGCGGGCCCTCGATGCCCTCGAGCTGTGGCACGACGCCCTCGACCGCGCCGCCCGGGCCGTGACGGCCTCGCCATGACCACCCTCGACTCCTTCGAGGACGCGGCGCCGAGCGACGGCCATCGGACCCCGTTCGTACCGGCTCCCCCCGTCGCCCGCTACGCCCCGCCGAGAGCGACCGTCGACCCCGACGTGAGCAAGACATGGGTGCGGCGGATGATGCCGATCCTTCGAGCCCACGCCGGCATCATCGTCTCCGGCCTGGTGTGTGCTCTGGTGATGCTCCTCCTGCAGGTCGCCATCCCCTGGCTCATCAAGCAGGCCATCGACCAGAGCCTTGTCCCCGTGGCCTTGGGCCGAGTCGGCAAGCCATTGGCGCCGTGGGTCACGGCCCTCGTCGTCATCGCCGTCCTCCGGTTCGTCCTCGGCTACGTCTACCGGCTCAACCTCCAGCGCACGTCGTTCGCCATCGAGTACGACCTCCGGGTTGCCATGTACGAGCAGTTCGGGCGGCTGTCCTTCTCGTACTTCGACGGGGTGCAGTCCGGCCAGCTCATCTCGAGGGCGAACTCCGACATCCGATCAGTGCAGATGTTCCTCGCCTTCGCCCCGGTCATGGGCGTCAGCTTCATCAGCTTCTTCGCCGCCTTCGCTCTCATGGCCACGATCAACCTGCCGCTCGCTCTGGTGGCGGTCGTGACCATGCCGCTCGTGTACTTCGCGGGCGTGAAGATGCGCAACGTGATGTTCCCTGTGTCATGGATCGTCTCGGCCCGTATGGCCGACGTCGCCACCATCGTCGAGGAGAACGTCACCGGCACCCGGGTGGTGAAGTCCTTCGCCGGCGAGCGCCAGCAGATCCGGCTGCTCGACGAGGCGGCCGAGAAGCTGCGCTGGGCCAACAACGTCATGGTCGACGTCCGGGCCCGCTGGTCGCCCGTCCTGCAGAATCTGCCGCGGGTCGGTTTCGTGCTGGTGCTGCTCTATGGCGGCCTGCAGTCAATCCACCACCCCAAGCAGGTCACGGTGGGCACCCTCATCGCCTTCAGCCAGTACATCGTCATGCTGGCTGGGCCGTTCACCATGCTCGGCTTCTTGATGATGCTGGCCGAGCGGGCCCGCGCCTCGGCCGGACGCATCTTCGAGATCCTCGACGAGCCGCCCGCCATCGCTGACCGCCCAGGCGCCGTCGACCTGGTCGGCGCCAGCGGCGACGTCCGTTTCGACAACGTCACCTTCGGCTATGGCGACAACGCACCCATCCTCCATGGCCTCGACCTCCACCTCGCCCCCGGCGAGACGGTCGCCCTGGTGGGCCGCACCGGTAGTGGCAAGTCGACCATCGCCCGCCTCCTCCCCCGCTTCTACGACACCCGGTCGGGCGCCGTGCTGATCGACGGCCATGACGTCCGCGACCTCACGGTCGACAGCCTCCGCGCCCACATCGGCCTCGTCCTCGACGAGCCCTTTCTCTTCTCCGAGACGATCGGCGCCAACATCTCCTACGGCCGTCCCGACGCCCCACAGCACGAGATCGAGGAGGCGGCCCAGGCCGCGGGGGCGGCCGAGTTCATCGACAAGCTGCCCGACCGCTACGACACCATGGTCGGCGAACGGGGCTACACCCTCTCCGGGGGCCAGCGGCAGCGCATCGCCATCGCCCGGACCCTGCTGGTCAACCCCCGCGTCCTCATCCTCGACGACGCCACCTCGGCCATCGACGTGCAGGTCGAGCTCGAGATCCACGATGCCCTGCGCACCCTGATGCGGGGGCGGACCACGCTCGTCATCGCCCACCGCCTCTCGACCATCTCGTTGGCGGATCGGGTCGTGCTCCTCCAGGACGGTCACATCACAGCCGCGGGCACCCACGCCGATCTCATGCGCACCGAGCCGGCCTACGCCGAGGTGCTGGCCCGGGCCGAAGAGGAGTACGCCGAGGCCCACAAGCCGGCCACCACCGACGATGCCTTGGCCCCGCCCCGCGGCGCCTTCGCCTCGAGCGGGCCGCCGATGGCCGAGATCCCCATCCCCGGCGGGGTCCAGTAGTGGCGTGGGGCGGAGGCGGCGGGGGCGGTTGGGGTGGCCGACCCATGGGTGGTCCCCCTGGGCTGCCGTTCGCCGGCATCCCGCCCGAGATGCAGCCTCGAGTCGAGAAGCTTCTCGATCGCGAGCCCAAGCACCCGAAGTCGACCGCTGGGTTCTCCCACGTCCGCGGCCCGCAACGACCCTTCACCCTCGGTCGCTTCCTTCGTCCCCACTGGCTGGCCCTGGCGGCGGGCGTGGCCATGGTGGCCGTCGAGACGCTGACGCAGCAGGCCGGTCCCCTCCTCACCCAGCAGGCCATCGACCAAGGCGTTGTCAAGGGCAAGACCGGCGTGGTCGTGACGATCAGCCTTCTTTACCTGGCCACGGTGATCCTCAACGGCATCGTGACCTGGCTGCGCACCGCCTTCACGGGACGGCTGGGCCAGCAGCTCATGAAGGAGATCCGGGTCCGGGTCTTCAGCCACATCCAGCGCCTCTCACTCGACTTCTTCACCGAGGAGAAGGCGGGCCGCATCATGACCCGGATGACGAGCGACATCGAGGCTCTCTCCGACCTGTTGCAGGACGGCATCATCAACCTCGCCGTCCAGGGTTTCACCCTGCTGATCGTCATGGTCGTGATCTTCACCTACAACGTGCGGCTCGCCCTCGTGGTCGTTCTAGCTGTGGTGCCGGTCATGACCGTCATGACGCTGTGGTTCCGATCCGCCTCCGAGAAGACCTACGGCAGGGTCCGCGAGCGCATTGCCGACGTCATGGCCGACCTCCAGGAGAGCCTGTCGGGCATCCGCATCGTCGCCGCCTACAACCGGCAGCGCTTCAACAACGTCAAGCACCGCAACATCGTCGGCGACCACATGGAAGCCAACGTCGACTCGGCGAGGGTGGCTGCGGTCTACGGACCGGGCACCGACTTCGTCGGCTCGGCGGGCCAGGCCATCGTCCTGTTCGTGGGTGGGTGGATGGTCCTGCACCACACCCTGACGGTCGGCGAGCTCACCGCCTTCGTCCTCTACCTGTCGGCCTTCTTCGCCCCCATCCAGCAGCTCGTGCAGCTCTACAACACCTACCAGTCGGGCCAGGCCGCCATCGTCAAGCTGCGCGACCTCCTCGCCACTGAGCCATCAGTCCCCGAAGAGACGGAGGCCGAGGAGCTCCCGCTCATCGACGGCGCCATCCGGCTCGAGCACGTCACGTTCGGCTACGACCCGGCCCGGCCCGTCCTGCGCGACATCGACTTGCAGATCGCGGCTGGTGAGACCTTCGCCTTCGTCGGCCCGACCGGTGCGGGCAAGTCCACGGTGGCCAAGCTCGTCACCCGCTTCTACGACCCGACCGAGGGTCGGGTGCTGGTCGACGGTCACGACCTGCGCCACGTGAGCCTGGGCTCGCTGCGGCGCCAGCTGGGCGTCGTCCCCCAGGAGCCCTTCCTGTTCGCGGGCTCGATCCGCGACAACATCGCCTTCGCCGCACCGGACGCCAGCGACGACGAGGTGCTCGAGGCCTGTCGGGTGGTGGGCATCGACGAGCTCGTGGCTCGCCTCCCGGACGGGATCCACACCCCTGTGTTCGAGCGGGGCTCATCTCTCTCGTCGGGCGAGCGCCAGCTCCTGGCCTTGGCCCGGGCCTTTCTGGCTCAGCCCCGAGTGCTCATCCTCGACGAGGCCACGTCGAGCCTCGACCTGCGCTCGGAGGCGGTGATCGAGCACGCCCTCGACGTCCTGCTCGAGGGACGCACGGCCATCATCATCGCCCACCGCCTCTCGACGGCCATGCGGGCCAACCGCATCGGCGTCGTCCTCGACGGCCGCATCGCCGAGCTCGGCTCCCACGACGAGCTGGTGGCGGCGGGGGGTCTCTACGCCGAGATGTACGCCACGTGGATCAGCCACAGCGGCGAGCACACCCCCGCGGCCTGAGCGACACCACCCAGGTCACGACCGCCGGCTGAGGCGCGCCGCCAAGCGGCTACCGGCCCGGTGGATCTCCTGGGCCAGCACCATGTCGAGCAATGGCAACCACCGGCTGCCGCCGTAGTGCAGGCTCATGGTGAGCGTCGTCGTGGCGTCGTCGGACGCGGCCAGGGCGGCGTCGAGGACCCAGGGCGAGTGCGAGCGCCCGTCGCGCTCGGCCCGCTCGAAGCGGACGTGGGTCGGCGCCTCGCAAACCACCCGCGCCATGCGCACTCGCTTGGTGCGACCGACCGGACCCATGCGCGCTCCGAGCGACACCAGCCACGCGTCGTCGCCGTCGGTCACCACCTCGTGCACGATCGACAACCACGCCGGATAGGTAGAGAGGTCGGCCACCTCGGCGAAAGCCACATCGGGCGGGCACGGCAGAGCGGCGGTGGCCGAGACATCCACCGCCGGAGCGTACCGACCGCCCTTCGGCTGCGGCTGGCTTCAGGCGCCGACGGCGTGAAAGCCGCCGTCGACGTGGACCATCTCTCCGGTCGTGGCCGGGAACCAGTCCGACAGCAGCGCCACCGCGGCGCGGGCCACGGGCTCGGCGTTCTGCACGTCCCAGCCCAACGGCGCCCTCGAGGCCCACACCTCCTCGAAGGTGGAGAACCCCGGGATGCTGCGGGCCGCAACCGTGCGCAGGGGTCCGGCGCACACCAGGTTGACCCGGATGCCGAGGGGCCCCAGGTCGCGGGCCAGGTAGCGGGCCGTCGACTCGAGGGTGGCCTTGGCCACCCCCATCCAGTCGTACTGGGGCCAGGCTTGGGTGGCGTCGAAGTCAAGGGCGACGATCGAGCCGCCGGTGCCCTTCATGAGCGGGAGCAGGGCCGATGCCAGAGCCTTGAGCGAGAAGGCCGAGACCCGTAGGGCGACGGCGACGTCCTCCCACTCGGCCCGCAGCACGTCGCCGCCCAGGCAGGCCTCGGGTGCGAAGCCGATGGCGTGGAGGGCGCCGTCGACGCGACCCCATCGTTCGGAGAGCTCGGCGGTGAGGGCCGCGAAGTCGTCAGGCGAGCTCACGTCGAGCTCGAGGACAGGCGGCGGGTCGGGGAGGCGCCGAGCGGCGCGCTCGGTGACGCGGGTGGCCCGACCGAACGAGGTGAGGACGAGCTCGGCCCCCTCCTCCTGCGCCTTGCGGGCGACCGAGAAGGCCAGCGACGAGTCGGTCAGCACACCGGTGACGAGCAGCTTCTTGCCTTCGAGGAGCATGGCTTCTCCGATCTAGAGGGGGCCGTTGGCGTGGCGGCGACGGGGCAGGTGCTCGCGCTTGTCGGCCAGCAGGGGCAGGGCGCCGGCGATGATGCGCCGGGTGTCTTCGGGAGCGATCACGTCGTCGATGATGCCGCGCTCGGCCGCGATGGCCGGAGTGCAGAAGCGCGTCTCGTAGTCAGCGACCAGGGCTGCCTCCTCGCGAGCCTGCTGGGTCGGGTCGGCGATGGCGGCCAGGTGACGACGGTGGAGGACGCGCACGGCGCCGGCCGCGCCCATGACGGCCACCTCGGCCGTCGGCCAGGCCACACAGAGATCGCTGCCCAACGACTTTGAGTCCATGACGATGTAGGCCCCGCCGTACGCCTTGCGGACGATCACGCAGATGCGGGGGACGGTGGCCGCCGCATAGGCGTGGACCAGCTCAGCGCCGTGCCTGATCATCCCGCGCCACTCGATGTCTCGACCCGGAAGGAAGCCGGGCGTGTCGACGAAGGTCAGCAGCGGCAGGCCGAAGGCATCGCACCACTGCACGAAACGGGCGCCCTTCTGAGCCGCCTCGATGTCGAGGGTGCCCGCCATCCGGCCCGGCTGGTTGGCGACCACGCCGACCGGTCGGCCACCCACCCGACCGAGGGCGGTCACCAGGCTGGGCGCCCAATCGGGGCGCAGCTCGAGCATCGAGTGACGGTCGATGACGTCGTCGACGACGGTCCTCATGTCGTAGGACGCAGTCGGTGACGTCGGCACCGCACCAGCCGCGATCGAGCAGTCCCGGTCGACGGGGTCGTCGCAGGGGTGAGCAGGGGGAAGCTCGAGGTTGTTGGCGGGCAGGAAGGCGAGGACGTCGCTGCTGGCGGCGAGGGCCTCGTCCTCGTCGTCGACGACGAGGGTGGCGACCCCGGACCGAAGCTGGTGGACGGCCGCGCCCCCGAGGGCGGCGGGCGTCGGCTGGCGGCCCGTCATGGCCAACACCGAGTCGGGACCGCTGACGTAGGCGAAGGCGTCGGTCGTCATGACGACCACGTCGGCCAGACCCAGCAGCAGGGCGGGACCAGAGACGCACGGCCCCACGACGACGAGGACGATGGGCACCACACCTGAAGCGCGGGCCAGGGCGGAGGCCACCCGTCCCCACGCGTGGAGCGATGCGATGCCCTCACTCACGTCGGCGCCCGACGTGTCGAGCACGCCAACCACCGGTCGCCCCGCGTCGACTGCTATGGCGACGAGCCGGGCGATGGTGTCGCCCTCGACGGGCCCGATGGCGCCCCGGCGCTTGCCGCCTTGGAGCCGGAACCACCCCACCGGACGACCGTCGAGCCGGCGCAGACCGGCGTCGACGCACCCGCCCGTCGCGGCGGCCAGCGCCACCGTCATGGCGTGGGGCCGAGGACCACCGACGCGTTGTGACCGCCGAAGCCGAAGGAGTTCGACAGGGCGGGCCCGGACGGGACAATGCGCGCCGAGCCATGGACCACGTCGATGGCGATCTCGGGATCGGTCACCTCGTGGTTGGCCGTGGCCGGGACGGTGCCGTGGGCGATGGCCAACAAGGTGGCAACCGCCTCGACGGCGCCGGCCGCGCCGACCAGGTGGCCGGTCACTCCCTTGGTCGATGTGACGGGGACGGGCCGACCCCCGAAGACCTTGACGATGGCCTCGGCCTCGGCCGCGTCGTTCAGCGGGGTCGACGTCCCGTGGGCGTTGATGTGGCCGATGGACGCGCTGTCGAGACCGGCGTCGTCGATCGCCAGCTGCATCGACGCCGCCGCCCCTGCTCCGCCCGGGGCCGGAGCGGTGATGTGGAAGGCGTCGCACGTCCGCCCGTAGCCCAGAACCTCACCGACGATGGTGGCGCCGCGGGCCTGGGCCCGCTCGAGGTCCTCGAGCACGAGGAAGGCGGCCCCCTCGCCGATCACGAACCCGTCCCGACTGACATCGAAGGGCCGCGAGGCGCGCGTCGGGTCGTCGGAGGCGGTGCTGAGGGCGCCCATCCGGGCAAAGGCGGCCACCGCGACCGGGGTCACGGCCGCCTCCGTTCCGCCGGCCAGGACCACGTCGGCCGAGCCATCCCTGATGAGCCGAGCCCCTTCACCGATGGCGTGGGTGCCGGCCGCGCAGGCGGTGGCCACGCACACGTTCGGCCCCGTCCAGCCCCGCTTGAGGCCCACCAGGGCGGCGGTGGCGTTGGCCATCATCATGGGGACCAGGAAGGGGCTGACCCGGGTCGGGCCCTTCTCGACGAACACGGCGACCTGATCTTCGAGGGTGCGCAACCCGCCGACCCCGGTGCCGACCACGACGCCACAACGTGCGGGGTCGGCTTGGAGGTCGCCGGCCGCAGCGACGGCGTCGAGGGCGGCGCCAATGCCGAGCTGGGCGGCCCGATCGGTGCGGCGGGCCTCCTTGACATCGAGGTAGGGCGAGACGTCGAAGCCGGTGTCCTCGCAGGCGAAGGCGACGGGATGGTTGGACGCGTCGAAGGCGGTGATGGGAGCGGCCGTCCCCTTGGCGGCAAGCAGCCCGGCCCAGAAAGAATCGAGATCGTCGCCTGCGGGTGACTTCACGCCCATCCCGGTGACCACCACCCGGCGTCTCCCCCGATGGTCAGTGACGCTCACGCCGCTGCGCCGACCTTGGCGGCCAGCATCTCGACGGCATCGCCGACGGTCGAGATCTGCTCGAGCTCGGCTTCGGGGACGGTGATGTCGAGACGCTCCTCGAGGGCCATCACCAGCTCGACCAAGTCGAGGCTGTCGGCGTCAAGATCGTCCTTGAAGCTGGCGGTGGCGGTGACGGCGGCGCGCTCGACGTTGAGCACCTCGACGGCGACGTCCTGCACGGTCTGCATGAGCTGTTCATTGGTCATGGGTTTCTCCCTTGTCTTGAAGTCTTTTGATCAAAAGGTCGTGGTGAGTGGGTGTCATCGGCCCATCGAGAGGCCACCATCGACTGGCACGATGGCGCCCGTCACGTAGCCGGCGGCGTCGGAGCAGAGAAAGGCGATGACGGCCGCGACCTCGTCGGCGGTGCCGAGCCGGCCCAGCGGCACCGAGGCTGCCAGCTCTTGGCGGTGGGCGTCGGCGAGAGCCGCGGTCATGTCGGTGGCGATGGGACCGGGCTCGACCACGTTGGCCGTGATGTTGCGGGCGGCCAGCTCGCGGGCCAACGAGCGGGTGAAGCCGACCAGCCCGGCCTTGGCTGCCGCGTAGTTGGCCTGGCCCGCCGACCCCATGGAGCCGGCGACCGACGCCACGGTCACGATGCGACCGAAGCGAGCCCGCACCATCGCGGGTGTCGCCCGGCGCACGACGTGGAAGGCACCGTCGAGGTTGGTGCGCAGGACCTCGCTCCACTGCTCATCGGTCATGCGCAGCAGGAGCCCGTCCCGGTTGATGCCGGCGTTGGCGACCACGATCTCGGCCTTGGCCCCCCAGCGACCCTCGACCGCGGAGAAGGCGATGTCGACCGACTGCGGGTCGCGCACGTCGATCTCGACCGCCACGGCCTCGCCCCCGGTCTCCTCGATGCCGGCCACCACCTTCTCGGCCGCGTCGCGCTGCGACGCGTAGCCGACGGCGACGCGGTGGCCGGTGGCCGCCAGTGCCGATGCAGTGGCGGCGCCGATGCCGCGGGAGGCCCCGCTCACGAAGGCGACGCGGCCCGAGCTCACGAGCCCCACCGGATGAGGGCGCTGGCCCACGTCATCCCGGCGCCGAAACCCGAGAGCAGGACGAGCTGGCCGTCTTGAAGGCGGCCGTCGGCGGCAGCCTCGGCCAGGGCGATGGGGATCGAGGCGGCCGATGTGTTGCCGTAGCGATCGACGTTGACGACGGTGCGATCTTCCGGGATGCCAAGCCTTGAGGCGGCAGCGTCGATGATGCGCCGGTTGGCCTGGTGGGGCACGAACACGTCGACCTGGCTGGCGCTCATCCCGGCCCGCCGCAGGGTGGCCTCGGCCGATTCGACGACGACGCGCACGGCTCGGCGGAAGACCTCGCGTCCGTCCATGCGCAGATATGACTCGCCGGGCCGTATCTCGAGGAGCCCGGCCGCCGAGCCGTCGCAGCCCATGTCCCACGCCAGGAGACCGCGGCCATCGACGGAGGGAAGGAGCACGGCGGCGCCCGCCCCGTCACCGAAGAGCACAGCGGTGGAGCGATCGTCGGGGTCGACGATGCGGGTCAGGGTCTCGGCTCCGATCACCAAGGCTGATCCCTCGAGGTTGGCCAGCATGCTCGACGCCACGACCAGCCCGTAGACGAAGCCGGCGCACGCCGCGCCGAGGTCGAAGGCTCCGCCGCGCGTCCCCAGCTCGTCCTGCACGAAGGCAGCAGTGGCGGGCAGGGCTTGGTCGGGCGTGGCCGTCGCCAGCACCAGGAGGCCGACGTCGTCGGGGGTGAGCCCGGCGTCCTTCAGGGCGGCCGCCCCTGCCGCCACGGCCAGGTCTCGGGTCTTCTCGCCGTCCGCCGCCACGCGGCGCTCCTTGATGCCGGTTCGCTCGGTGATCCACGCATCGGTGGTGTCGAGCCGCGCCTCGAAGTCGGCGTTGGTGACGCGCTGCTCGGGCACGGCCATGCCGACGCCGGCGATGACGCTCACGCCGCGGCCGTCCGCAGCCAGGCCACGGGCTGACCCTCGCGGACCCGCTCGCCGGGGTGGGCCAGGATCCCCATGAGGAACCCGGCGAAGGGACTGGTGACGTCGTGGGGCGTGCCGCTGGCCTCGACCACGCCGACGGCCTGGCCTTCGTAGACGACCTCGCCTTCGGCGGTGACCGTGGCCGGCGGGTGGGGCCGGAACAGACCGGTGGCAGGCGCCAGGATCACCCGCTCAGGGACGAGCAAGTGCTCGCCGGTGAGAACTGCGGCTTCCATGAGCGCACCTCCGGTGGGGGTCATCGGGCGGGCACCAGGGCCTGCACGTCGTCGGGGGCGCCGACGGAGCGGACGGAGACGTTGGGGATGGTGCGCTTGGCCATGCCGGCGAGCAGGGCGCCGGGGCCGACCTCGAGGGCTTGGGTCACGCCGAGGTCCTGCAGGGTGAGGAGGCACTGGCGCCAGCGGACGGGCTCGACCAGGTGCCGGGTGAGGCGCTCGCCCCAGCTCCCCGACGACACGGCGACGCCGTCGCCATTCGACACGACCGGGGCGGCCGGCTCGGCGTAGCGGGCGGCGGCGAAGTCAGCAGTCATGGCGGCGGCCGCGTCGGCCATGAGCGGTGTGTGAAAGGCGCCGCCCACGGCGAGGGGCAGGACCTTGCGCACGCCCAGCTGGCGGGCCGCGTCAGAGGCCTGGGCCACGCCGGCCTCGGTGCCGGCGATCACCACCTGTCCGGGTGCGTTGTCGTTGGCCAGCCAGCACTGGTCCTCGGCGGCCCGGCAAGCGGCGGCAGCCTGGTCGAGGTCGGCGCCCAGCAGGGCGGCCATCACCCCGTGGTGGCGGTCGGCCGCGGCCTGGGTGGCCTCGGCTCGGCGCACGGCCAGCCACACGCCCTCGTCGAAGGACACGGCACCCGAGGCGATGAGGGCCGTGATCTGTCCGAGGGAGTGACCGGCGTAGGCGACGGGTGCCTCGTCGAGGTTGGCTCGCACCGCCTCCCAGGCAACCAGCGAGGCCAACAACACCGAGAGCTGCGAGGACTCGGTGCGAGCCAGCTCGCCGGCCGACGCCGTCAGCAAGAGGTGGGCCAAGGGCCGTCCGGCCGCCGCCTCGGCCCGCTCGACGACCGACCAGGAGGGATGGTCGACCCACGAGCGGCCCCATCCAGCGGTCTGAGCGGCCTGGCCCGGGAACAGCACAGCAAGAGTCATTCGCTTGTCTCCACCCAGCATCGAGGGTCCGACTTGCTCCCCACCCCGATGGTTACACGAGATTGTCGAATCTTTTGACATACTCGTGTAAACGTTGGATGAAGGGTCTGTGACCAGGCATTTTCGTGCCAGGTGTTTCGAGGAGGCGCCGTGGACTACCGGGTGGACGAGCTGGCCGAGGCGGCGGGGATATCGGTCGAGCTGGTCCGCAGCTACCAGTCGAAGGGCTTGGTGCCGGCCCCGCGCCACGAGGGCCGCGTCGCCCACTACGGGGAGGCGCACCTGAGGCGCCTGCGCGCCATCCGCGACCTGAAGGACCGGGGCTACTCGCTGCGCACCATCGCCGACCTCCTCAAGCGGGACGGCGACCTGCCCTCGCCGGGGCGAGCCGAGCCACCGGCCGGCGCCGACGCCGACGAGGAGCCGCTCACCCTCCGGGAGCTGGCCGAGCGCACGGGCGTGCCGACCGCCATGCTGCGATCGCTCGAGGGCTCGGGCGTCATCCGGCCCCGGCCGTTCGGCAAGGTCCACGGGTACACCAGTGCCGACGTGCGGGCCGTACGGATGCTGCTCAGCCTGTTGGGCGGTGGCATGCCGCTCGAGGCGTTCATGAAGGTGGCCCGGGTGCAGCTCGACACGGCCGAGGAGGTGGCCCAGGGCGCGGTCGACCTCTTCTTCACCTACGTGCGGGAGCCACTGCTCGCATCGGGCCTGCCCCAGAAGGAGGAAGCCGAGCGCCTGGCCGCCGCCTTCCGCCTCATGCTGCACGCCGCCACCTCACTCATGACGTACAACTTCGAGCGCATGGTGCTGCACGCCGCCCACACCGAGATCGAGCGCCAGGGGTCGCGAGCCGAGCGGGCCGCCATGTCACGCGCCGTGCAGGGCCGGCGGCTCGAGCTCGACATCCCGGCGTGAGCTCGCCTGCCGGCGCGGGCGCGGGCGCCGGATCCGGCGCGGTGACGCCCGACCTGCTCCCCCACCGACCGCCATTCCGCTTCGTCAACCTGGTCGACGCCTGCACACCGGGCGAGAACGCGACCGCCCGCTATCGGGTCACCGGCGCCGAGGCCTTCCTGGCCGGCCACTTCCCGGGAAACCCCATCTTCCCCGGCGTCCTTCAGCTCGAGGCTCTCGCCCAGACCGGCGCCCTCTGCGTGCTGGCCGACGAGCGGTTCTCGGGCCTGCTGCCCCTTTTCGGCGGCGTCGAGGACGTCCGCTTCAGGAGGGTCGTGCGGCCCGGCGACGAGCTGGTCCTCAACGTCGAGATCGAGCGCCTGAGCGCCCGAGGCGGCTGGGGACGGGGCCGGGCCACCGTCGACGACGAGCTGACCTGCGAGGGTCGGCTCCTCTTCGCCTTCGCCCGCTGAGGATGCCCCCGCGGGCCGCGGTCAGCATGGGCTGACGAGGCGGCGAGGGGGATGCCCCCGCGGGCCGCGGTCAGCATGGGCTGACGAG
>JAUTXA010000290.1 GCA_030838265.1 Actinomycetota bacterium
GTGCCGAGGGCACGCTGAGGGGCTGGCTCGACGAGCTGCCCGCCCATGCTGTGGCCATCGACAGCGCCCCCACGGCCCGGCGCGTGCTGCTCGACGACCTCGCCCTCGACGACGCCCTGCTCGACAAGGCCATCGTCGCCGGTGCCCACCCGGTGCTGCTCGCCCGCGCTCATCTGGCCCATGCCGTGATCCAGCTCCTCCTGGCCAGCGACGGCGGCGACGAGAAGACAGCCCAGCGCGGCCTCGAGCACTGTGAGGCGGCGTTCGACCTGGCGGTCGCCCTCGAGGCCTGCGGCCCGCGCCTCGAGCTCGTCGGTCAGACCGGAGCGTTGGTCGCCAACGGCCTGTCGCTCTTGCGGGCCGGCTCGCGACGGGCGGCCAGCCGCCTGCTCGACGACATCAGCGAGGCGTTCGCCGCCGCCTTCACCGAGCAAGACGAGATGGCGTGCCGCGGCGCCGTCACCCTGGCCGCCGCCCAGGCCTTGGCGCTGGGCGTGAAGGCGGTTCGAGGCAAAGCCCGCGCTGCGGTGCTCGAGCGCAGCCTCGAGCTGGCCAAGGACGCGCGGGCCGATCTGATCCGGGCCGCCGAGCTGACCAAGGCCCAGCTCGCAGCCGAGACGATCAGCGGCATCGAGGCCACCCTGGCCAAGGCGGCCACGGCGGCCAAGGCCTGAGCGACGGCGCTACTCGGCCCGCAGGATTTGGGCGGGGCGAAGGCGAGCCGCCCGCCAGGCCGGGATGATGGTGACGACGGCGCCGGCCACTGCTGCCGCGCCGGCCATGGCCGCCAGCCAGCCCGTCGGGACCACAGGAGCCACCACCAGGTGGGCTCGCTCGGCAATGGGCTTCCAGGTGAAGCGGCCGGCGGCGATCCCGAGCGGGATCCCGCCGAGCAGGGCGACCGCCAGGGTGGCCACCGTCTGGCAGACCACGATCTCGGCGCTGACGGGGCGGGTGGTGCCGAGGGCGCGCAGGGTGCCGAACTCGCGCCGTCGGAAGCGGACAGTCGTGGTGACGGCGTGGCCCAGGGTGAGGATCGCCAAAAGGCCCACGAAGATGGCCAGCAACCGGGGCAGGTACTCGACCTGACCCAGGTTGGTGACGACCGCCGGCTTCAATCCCGTGTAGTTCGAGATGAGGTTGAGCTTCTGGCTCCGCAGGTCGGCGTCCGCCCGGGTCGCGTTGACGCCGCTCTTCCACTCGTAGAGCACTTGGTGGATGCTCGAGGCGTCGTGGGTGTTGCCCACCAGCCGGTCCGAGGCTCGGACGGGCATGGCCAAACCCTTGTCGTGCTCGAAGTCACCCTCGGGGAAGAGCACGGCGCCGACCACGTGGAAGCGACCGTGGCCCGTCTCGGTCTTCAGCTCGACGGTGTCGCCGACGTGCTTGTTGAGCAGCTCGAGAATGGCGGGCCCGAGCATGACCTCGTTGCCATTGATGGCGGTCCGTCCCTTGGTGATCGAGGCGCCGAGCTCGCCTCGTTTCAGGTCGTAGGCCAGGGTGTTGAGCTCGTGCCCGTCCACCTGGACGCCGAACAAGACGTGCATGCCGACGACGGTGCTGACCCGTCGATCGGCTTCCAGCACCGGAAGGGCACGGTCGTACATGTCGGTGCTCTCGCCGCTGTCGACGCCACGGCTCGTTCCCGTGCCGTCGAGCGTCGGGTCGACCTGAAGGCGATGGATCGAGGCACTGATGATGAGGGCCGCCACCACAGCCGCTGTGCCCAGCACGCCAGCGACGAGCGCCCCCTGGGTTGTGCGGCCCCCACGCTCGGGTAGCTCACCGAAGGCGTAGCGGGCCCCCAGCACCGGCGGGAGCGGCCGCCGCACGGCCAACCCCCGCCCGGCCCGGCGCACCGATTGCGCGCGCTCGGACCAGACCTGGACGGTGGCCAGCATGACTGCAGCGGCGAGGAAGACGACGGCGACGGGGAGGGCGATCAACAGCACTCGCCCGTCGACAAGGATGTCGTGGGGGACGGGATCGGCGCTCCGGGCCAGGCCCACAAGGGTCCAGGGTGACGCCCGCACTCCGGCCAGGAGCCCGAGCCCGACGGCGACCGCCAACCAGGGGGCGGCGCCCAGCAGACCGATCTCGACCAGCTCGCGCCGGGTGCACCCCATGGCAGTGAGGGCGGCGTGATCTCGCAGGACGACCCGCATCAGACGCAGGATCGCCATGGCCACCGCTGCCGCACCGGCCAAGGCCATGGCCAGGCCCAACAGCCGGAGGGCCACACTGATGGTGCCCAGGCCGTCGTCAGTCGACTTGGTGTCGGCCGAGATCGACGTCTCAGCCTCGACGTTTTCTCCGAGGTTCGGAGGGCGGCCGGCGAGGATGTCCTTCTGCAGGGCTGGGGTGAGCCGGGCGACGATGCCCGAGTCCACTCGCACCTCGTGCCGATACCGCTCGAAGAACGCGGGGGTCAGGAAGATGACGCCCTTGTAGCGGCTGAAGTCGCCGGCCGATCGGGCGATGCCGACGACCGTCACCCGCACCTTGGGACCGTCGATGACGTCGGGCCGCTCACCGTTGTAGAGCCGCTGGACGAAGGCGTCGGTCATGCCCTGCAGCGTGACGGTGCTGCCCAATCGGGCCCCGATGGCCTTGGCCATCTTTTCGTTGAGCAGGATCTCGTCGACCCGCGCCGGGTTGGCGGCCCGGCCTCGCAGGATGATGGGAACATCGGAGATCGATGCTCCGGGCGTGGCCACCGGTGCGAAGGTATAGAGCGTGTAGGTCGGGAAGAAGGTCTGGGGGTCGGGCGAGAAGAACATCAGGGCCTGGGCCGCCGCGCTGGTGATGCCCGGGATGTGCCTGACCCGTGCAACGGCCGCCGCCGGGTCGTCGAGGCTGCCCTTGAACCCCACCTTGACGTCGGTGGCGTGGGTGGATGCGCGCAGCCGGGTGAACGCGGTGCGCGTGCGCGACGCCCCGGTGAGGGCGGCGACAGTTGCGCCCAAAGTGGCGGCGACCAGCACACCCACTACCAGGTAGGAGCGCCAGCGCGAGCGCCAGCTCGACGTCGTCAAGAACCACCGGTGCCCACCCAGCAGCGAACGCTCGCCCCGAGTCACAGGACCATTTGAGCCCGCTGGTGCGGGCGCGGCAATGGTGGCAACACCCCCGGCCCGGGTGTGCCTGGCCCGCCCCCAGGCGGCGGTGGCTTCGCCCGCTGGTGCAAACGCACCATCGTCCCGCTCCACCCCGATGCCGACGACGAGGGGGAACGGCAAGGCCACGCAGCGCACCGTGGGCCGGGCCCAAACCGGAGGATCATCGTGAGCCATCGCAGCGAACGGAAGCCGCGGTCGTCGACTGCGGCGGCGGCGGGGATGCTCGTTGTCCTGGTTTCGTTGGCCGTCTTCACGACTTGGTCTGCCCTCACCGCCTCGGCCGCGGTCAGCGGGGTAGCCGCGGCCAACGCCCGGACGGCCATCTACGAGCGAGCTCGCTTCGACGTGCTCGAAGAGGAGTCCCTGGAGCGGAAGTACCGGCTCGAGCCGGGCCCTGCGGTGTCCGAGGCGCACGCCACCGTCGCTCGCCAGCTGAAGCAGTCGATGAACCGTCTGGCCGCGACGGCCGACGCCAAGGACCTGGCACAGCTCAGGGGCATCCTCGAGCTCCACAAGTCGTACCTTGCCGACATCCACGAGTTGTTCGCGGCGGTCGATGCGGGCGACTCGGCCCTCGCTCTGAAGATCGACGACACCCGCGTCGACCCCGTGTTCTCGACCCTTCAGGCCGACATCTTCTCGGGCCTCGACGCCCAGGTCGCCAAGACGGCGCGAGCGGTGTCCAGCCTGCAACGGGCCGAATCCAGACTGCTGGCCACCACACCGCTGACGTTCATCGTCGTGCTCTTCTTGCTGGTGAAGTTCCTGCGAGTGTCCCGGCGCTACGAAAGCACCGTGAGCTCCCGTGCTCTGCGCGACTCGCTCACCGGCTTGCCCAACCGCGAGTGCTTCTACGACCGGGCCACCTTGGCCCTGGCCGACGAGCCGCGGCGCCTGGCCACCACGTCGGTGCTCGTCATCGACCTCGACCGGTTCAAGGAGCTCAACGACACCCTCGGCCACCGCTACGGCGACCGGCTGCTCTGCCTCGTGGGCCCGCGCATCAGCCCCCTGCTTCGGCCGAGTGACACCATCGCTCGTCTCGGTGGGGACGAGTTCGCCTTGCTCCTGCCCGACGCCGGCGGCTCCCTCGCCGCCCAGCAGGTGGCCGAGCGCGTCGTGGCTGCCCTCCGCGAGCCCTTCAACCTCGAAGGCCTCACCTACACCATCGATGCCAGCTGCGGCCATGCCAGCTCACCTGACGACGGGGCCAACGTGGACGACCTGCTCCAGCACGCCGACGTCGCCATGTACATCGCCAAGGCGGCCCACAGCGGCGTGGTCGCCTACCACCCGACCCTCGACATCAACACACCGCGACGCTTGGCCATCCTCAACGAGCTGCCCGCCGCCATCGCCGAGGGTCAGCTCGTGCTCCACTACCAACCCAAGACCGACATCGCCAGCGGCGAAGTCACGGGAGCCGAGGCGCTCGTGCGCTGGAACCATCCCGTCCACGGGCTGGTCCCGCCCGACGAGTTCATCCCGGCGGCCGAGCACAGCGGGCTCATCAAGCCCCTGACCAGCTGGGTGCTGAACACCGCTCTGGCCGAGTGTCGGCGTTGGATGGACACCAACGGGGATCCGGGTCGAGACGACCTGACCGTGGCCGTCAACCTGTCGGCCCGCAGCCTGCTCGACGACACCTTTCCCGCCGAGCTGCTCGAGGCCCTCACGCGACACGGCGTGGCACCCGGCCTCCTCAGCCTCGAGGTCACCGAGACCGCCATCATGAGCGATCCCCAGCGGGCCCACGCTGTCCTCAAGCAGCTTCACGATCTCGGCGTCGAGCTCTCGATCGACGACTTCGGCACCGGCTACTCGTCGCTCGCCTACCTTCGGTTCCTGCCCGTCAGCGAGCTGAAGATCGACAAGTCCTTCGTGAAGCACATGAGGGAGGACACCAATGACGGCGTCATTGTCCGCTCCGTCATCGACCTGGCTCACAACCTCGGGCTCAAGACTGTCGCCGAGGGCATCGAAGACCAGGCCACCCTCGTCCAGCTCACCGACCTCGGATGCGACGTCGCCCAGGGCTACCACCTCGCCTACCCCATGCCGGCCGAAGACCTCGACCTGTGGCTGCGAACCCGAACCGACCGGTCGTTCGTCGCCACCCCGGTCTCGACTGCGTCCTGAACCCCTCGGCCCCACCTTTGGTTTTGGTGACTCGAGTGGGGTCCAGACACCCCGATCGAGTCACCAAAACGAGTGGATGTGGAGCTAGCGGTCGCGGACGGCGGCGATGAGCTCGATCTCCACGGCGATGCCGAAAGGAAGCTCGGCCATGCCGACCGCGGTGCGAGCGTGCTGCCCGGCCTTGCCGAACACCTCGACGAGCAGCTCGGAGCATCCGTCGATGACGGCTGGCATCTGCTCGAACCCTGGGGCGGCGTTGACCATCCCGAAGACCTTGACGACCTGCACGACTCGATCGAGGCTGCCGAGCTCGGCCTTCAAGGTGGCCAGGATCGACAGGCCGGTGAGGCGGGCGGCATGGCGGGCCGTGGCCAGGTCGAGCTCGGAGCCCACCTTGCCCGTGACGATTTTGTCGCCGTCGATCGGGCCGTGGCCGCTCACGTAGAGGAGATCGCCCACGCGACGGGCCGGGACATAGGCGCCGGCGGGCGGCATCGGAGACGGCAACACGATGCCGAGCTTGGCCAGCCGTTGCGTCGCTCCCACGCGTCGAGGTTAGTGATCCGGGGCGCGGCATAAGGTCTCGACGGTGACGCCGCGCCGCCCTGGACCCTGGATCGACGTGCATGCTCACCCCGGCCGCTGCTTCCTGGCCGGGCTCGAAGCCGACCACCCGCTCGTGGCCCTGCTCGAGGGCCAGCACACCTCGGCGGCTCTCGGGCTGGCCCAGTCCGCGGGCATGAGCGCGGTCAGCTTCTCGACCGTCTCGGACCTGCGCGTGATCGGCCCCGACGGGATCGGCGGCTTCCGGGCGACGCGCCCCTTCCGCCCAGGCGAGGCCGCGGCCGACCACGTCCGGCAGCTCAACGGCATACGGGCCGAGCTCGAGGCGGCCGGCGCGTCGGTCGCCCGTGACGCGACCGACATCGAGGCGGCTCGGGCCGAGGGCCGCACGGCGGCCTTGCTGACCTGTGAAGGCGCCGACTTCCTCGAGGACGGCATCGAGCTGCTGGCTGACGCGAGGGAGGCCGGCGTCCTTTCCCTGACCCTCGTGCACTACCGGGTGAACGCCATCGGCGACATCCAGACCGCACCACCGATCCACGGCGGGCTGACGGCATTCGGACGTGACGTCGTCGCCGAGGCCAACCGCTTGGGGGTCCTCATCGACTGCGCCCACGCCACCTTTGACGTGACGGTGGGCGTGCTCGAGGCCTCGGCCCACCCGGTGATGATCTCGCACAGCCACCTCGACCACGGCGACCGCCATCATGCGCGACTCCTCTCCGATGACCATGCGCGAGCCGTGACTGATGCGGGCGGACTGATCGGGGCGTGGCCGTCAGGGGTGACGAGCAAGACGCTCGATGACTTCGTCGACGAGACGGTCCGGCTCGTCGACCTCGTCGGAGTCGATCACGTCGCCATCGGCACCGACCTCGATGCCAACTACCAACCCGTCCTCACCCGTCACGACCAGTTCGCCATCGTCGCCGACGGGCTGGCCAACCGCGGTCTGACCCCGCCGGAGGTCGACTCGGTGCTGGGCGGCAACGCCCTCGCCCTCATCAGCCGCGTCTGCGGGTAATACTGCGGGCTTCGTCAAGGGGGTCTGCATGCAACGACGAGTCCGATGGCGGTGGGCGGTCGTGGGAGTCGCCTTGGCCCTCCTGGCCATGACCGCGCCACTCCCGGCCCGCGCCACGATCGCCACCGGCAGCAGGGGCGGGCTGGTGGACGCCGAGCTCCTCGACAAGCTCGGGATCCCGAAGGACACCGCCAGCAAGATGGGCGACATGCTCGATGAGCAGATCAACGTCGACATGGGCCCGGCCATGACCAATCTCCGGTACTCGTTCTGCAACGCCCAAGTGTGCGGCACCTCCGAGAACCTCGAGTGCACCGGCAACCTGTACATACCTGGCTTCACCAACCAGATCCTCCAGAAGCTGATGGTCCCGCCGCCCTTCGATGGCGCCAAGCTGTTCTCGTTCTCGATGGCCCACGGGCCGACCACGCCGACCGGCTGGTTCTCCGGTCGGAGCGGTGGCGGCGGCGGCCTCTTCCCGCCGATCGGTGGATGGCCGATCACGTGGCCGCCAGGGGGCTCCAATGCGGGGCCCAACGGGCTGAACTTCAACTTCGGCCTCGGTCCCTACGCACCGGCCCTCCGCCCCGGCGGGCCATTGGGTGACTCGTGTGGCATCCCCGAGAAGCAGCGGACCGACGTCACGGGCAAGAACCCGAACGGCATCGAGAACGACTACGCCAAGACGATCCTCAAGCTTCAGTGGCAGGTCAGTGGCATCGCCCTGAAGAACGCGCTGAGGACGGGCACGATCAGCCAGCCCGTGGGGATCAACGGCCAGACCCAGAACTTCACCTTCCCTGCGGTCACACCGCTCCCAACCCGCCCGACGTCGAGCCCCACCTTCTCGCAGGGGAGCTTCCCGGGGGCCGGTACCGGGGGCGTGACACTGGCCAACATGTTGAGCCACCTGGGCATCGGCAACGTGACTCCGACGCTCACCGGCGAGGCCTTGAGGACCAACGGCCTCTCGACGCCGGCCGGGTTCAACCTGGCGGGCTCGCTCAACCCCGGCTTCCTCTCGTCCCTCTTCCCCTCGCGGGCCGAGCCGCTCTCGCTGATGACGACCCAGACGACGCTCAACGAGCTGGCCCAGGCCTTCGCTGCCGGGCAGGTGGTGTCACCGCTGGCCGCCCAGATCGCCGGGTACACGCCCAAGGCGGCGGCCGGTGTGATCGGGTGGGCGCCGAGCGGGCCCATCCCGGGCGGCGCCGCCGTCATCACCGGCTACGACTCGTCCAACGACTCGTTCTCGTTGGTCAACTCTTTGGGGAAGCTGGTCGACGTCGACTACGCCTCGCTGTCGAGCTTCCTCTCGAACTATGGGCAAGTGTTCGAGACCGCGGTGCGGGGGCCGAAGCTGTGACCGCCCGCTGGCGAGTGGGGTCGCTGGCTGTCCTCCTCGGTCTGGCCCTCGCCGCCTGTGGCGGCAAGAGCGGTGGGACGGCGGGTGACGCCAAGAAGATCGCGCCGACCAAGGTGAAGACCGACGGCATCGTCGCGCCCGCCGACTTCAAGCCCCTCGACCTGAAGGGGCTGGACAAGCCGACGAAGCTGAGCGGGAAGTGCTTCGGCTCCTACGTCGTCATCGACGGCGGGCTCGACTCGGCCAAGCATCAGCACTACATCCTGTCGTTCGAGGTCAAGAGCAGCGCCAAGAGCACGTTCGAGCTGTTTCCGTTCCTCGACGAGAACAAGTGCGGCCCCCAGCAGCAAGCGGCCCACGACAAGGCGGCCACCACGCTCGACCTCCAGAACGACGGCACCGTGCCCGATCCGTTCGAGACCAGCTACCACACCACGTCAGGAGCGCGGCTCTTCCTCTAAGTCGTCGCTACAGGCGCGTTCTGGGTTGAGCCCACGAACAGCCTGCACCTAGTTTGCGGACGTGACGACCTCGAGACCGTCCCCGTTGGAGCGGCTCGCCGCGCTGCAGAACCGCTTCCTCGACTGGGCTCGGAGTCCGAAGGCAGACACGGTCGCCACGGCGGCGCCGACCGGTCGCATCGAGGATTTCCGCGGTCGCAAGTACTGCGTCCTCGTGACCTACAAGAAGAACGGTGACCCGGTTCCGAGCCCGTTGTGGTTCGGCGTCGGCAACGGAAAGCTCTACGCCCACACGGTTGGCGTGAAGGTGAAGCGCATCGAGCGCAACCCCGAGGTGCGATTTGCGCCATCGACGTTCCGGGGCTCTCCCACGGGCGCGCCGATCGTGGGTACGGCACGGATTCTGTCCTCTGGCGCGGAGGGCGACGCGGAGAGGTGGATCCAGGCCAACTACGGCCTTCAGCGGCGCGTGTACAACCGGATGCTCGGCGACCTCGACACCGCTGGTGTCTACCTCGAGATCACCCCTGCCCCCTGACGCTCGTGGCCGGGACCTGACCGCGAACGCGTTCACCAACAAAGGAGGATTCGTGCGAGAACTGCTCGTTGACTTCATCACCTCGCTCGATGGCTACGCCTCGGGGGAGGGTTGGCCCGGGTGGTGGGGCTTGCAGGGGCCTGAGTACCTCGCCTGGCTGGAGGAGCAGCCCGAGGTCACCTATCTGATGGGCGCGAAGACTTATCGCCTGATGTCCGGCTTCGCCGCCGGCGAGACCCCCGAGGGCGCGGACGAGTTCAGCGCCGACGAGGAGGCGTCGGTCGGGGGGCTCACCGGCGCGTCGAAGGTGGTGTTCTCGTCCTCGCTCGAAGATCCCCTCACGTGGGCTAACAGCACGCTCGTGCGCGGCGACGCCGCCGACGCCGTCCGGGGGATGAAGGAAGAAGACTCGGGCGTGCTGAGCACGATCGGAAGCCTGACCTTGTGCCGGTCGCTCCTGCGAGCCGGTCTCGTCGATCGGTTCCGCGTCGTGATGTTCCCGGTGATCACCGGCGCCACCGGATCAGAACGCATATACGACGGCTATCCCGACGTCGCGCTCGACATGACCGACAGCCGAACCTTCGACGGCCACATCCAGCTGGTTGAGTACCGGCCCCGCGTGCTGGAGCACCCTCCACTCGCCCCGACCACATGAGGTCTGATCAAGGATTGGATGCGTACTGCGCTCAGCCGAGTTCTTGGGCGAGCCCGATGAGAAGGCCCCCGGGCCCGCGGATGTAGCAGAGCCGGTACGAGTCTTCGTACTGGACCACTTCGCGGCTGACGAGCTCTGCGCCGTGCTTACGGAGCCGGGCAAGCGTCTCGTCGACGTCGTCGACGGCGAACATGACGCGCAGGTAGCCGAGAGCGTTCACCGGGGCGTTCCGGTGATCGGAGACCACAGGCGGCGCGAGGAAGCGCGAGAGCTCGAGCCGGCTGTGGCCGTCGGGCGTGCGCATCATGGCGACCTCGACGCGCTGGTCGCCCAGGCCAGTGACGCGTCCCGCCCACTCTCCTTCGGCGACAGCCTGGCCCTCGAGCTCGAGACCGAGCTCGAGAAAGAACGCGATTGTCGCAGGCAGGTCGTCGACGACGATGCCAACGTTGTCCATCCTTTGAACCGTCATGCAGTCACGCTTCTCCTTGAACATCGGGACGTCGGCCCCTCTTGCTCAGCTCCTTGAGCACTCGGCCACCTCCCGCGCTGGTGCGCTCAGGGTGGTGGCGCCAGGTGTCGGACATCAACCGAACACGTGTCGGGGATCACCCGAACACGCGTCGGACATCAACCGATTACGAAACGACGGGCATCGACCGAAACAACACACCTGCGTGGTGCGCCCCCTGGGATTCGAACCCAGAACCTGCGGATTAAGAGTCCGTTGCTCTGCCATTGAGCTAGAGGCGCGTGGTGGCGGTGCATGGTAGCAACCGACGTTGGGGTGACCGAGGGGACTCGAACCCCCGACCTCCAGGGCCACAACCTGGCGCTCTAACCAACTGAGCTACGGCCACCAAGGGTTCAACAGCATGGCACAGGCCCCCGTTGACCACCCAGAGTGAACGGACTAGTGCACGCGGAGCGACACAAATGGTCATGGACACAGTGGCCTGAACGGCTCATCGTGTCTCTGAGTAGGGGTCGGCGCTTTTGGGGGAGAGCCTGTCGTGAACGCACGAGACAAAGTCGAGCAACCACAGGGGGCAGCACCCGAGCGGGATGCGAGTTGGACGGCGGACACCGGCCGCATCTGGGGGTTGAGCACTGCGTTGGAGAGCGACCGAGCCGATGCCGAGGGACGTCGGGCCCAGGGCCTCGAGGCGCGCCTGCGCGATCAGGCGCTGTTGTTCGCCGAGGCCGAGCACAAGCTGAAGACCTCGTTGGGCATCGTCGCGGGCTGGGCGAGGACCCTCGATGACCGATGGGACGAGCTGCCCCACGAGGTGCGGCGGGAGGCGGTGGCGACCATCAGGCGGACCACCGACGACCTGTGGGTGCACTGCGACGCCATGCTCGTCGAGCTGCGGTCCGACGTGACGATCATCGACACCGAACCGGTGCGCCTCGATCTCGACGCCATCCTCGCCGTGGCCACCATGGGCTATGCCGGCGCGGCCACCGCCCACCGCTTCGTGCACGTGCCAGGGGGACAGGTGTGGGCCTGGGTCGACCCGGCGTCGCTGCAACAGGTGCTGGGTCACCTCTTCGACAACGCCGTCAAGTACTCGCCCACGGGCTCGTCGATCACCGTGCGGGCTCGCGACTGCGGCCAGACGGCCGAGATCGACGTGGCCGACGAGGGGATCGGTCTCCCCGAAGGGGTCGATGTCTTCGCCCCCTTCACCAGGGGACGGGCCCAAGCGCCCGACGACGGCCACGGCCCGGGCGGCGTGGGCCTGGGTCTCTACGTCGTCCGCAAGCTCGTCGAGGGCATGGGCGGCACCATCATGGCGACCCCCAATGCCGGCGCCGGCACGACCTTCACCGTCCGACTGCTGGGCGGCGGACTGCAGACCCGGATCTGACGCCCACCCGACCCGGAATGTTGGTTTGGACGGCGCTGACGGCGGGGCACAAGAACAGCGCCGGGACCTGTCAGTGCGGCGGACCTACTTCTTTTCGCGACCGATGACGAGACAGACCATCATCTTCAACCGGGACATCGAGGCCCACCCGAACGCCTTGCGAGCCCTCCGCCAGGACTTGCGGTCCTCGGTCCAGGAGCTCCTCCCCGAGCACTTGACCAGCGACCTCCTCTTGGCCGCAACGGAGGCCTTCACCAACGTCATCCGCCACGCCTACCCCTCGGGTCCGGGCGGGCGTTGCCACGTCGAGCTCTCGTGGGACGGGCCGATGGTCGAGCTGGTGATCGAGGACGAGGGTGGGGCGTTCGATCCGGCGTGGTGCTTCACCGACCACATCCAGGACGAGTCCGGCCGCGGCTTCCTCATCATCCGCGCCGTGACCGACGAGTTCGTGTGCGAGCGCTCCAGCACGGGTGGGGCGCGCCTCGTCATGGGCAAGCGGACGGGCGACCTCGACAGGGTCCAGACCGCGTCCTCGGAGGCGAGGGCCGAGCGCCGGCGGGCCGATGCCGAGGGCCCGGCCACCCGGCAGCACGAGCTCGACGACCTAGCCGACGCCGACGGCAACGCCGACAGCTAGCGCCGACTCAGAGCCGACTCAGAGCCGGCGCAGCAGGACCCGCTCGACCTGGTGGTCGGGCCCTTTGCTCAGCACCAGGTGGGCCCGCTCGCGCGTCGGCAGGATGTGCTCGGTGAGGTTGGGCAGGTTGATCTCCCGCCACACGTAGCGAGCGAGGTCACCGGCCTGCTCTGGGCTCAGGCTGGCGTAGCCGTGGAAGAACGACTGCGGGTCCTGGAACGAGGTCTCGCACAGGGTGAGGAAGCGCTCGACGTACCACCGCTCGATGTCGGCGGTCGCGGCGTCGACATAGATGGTGAAGTCGAAGTAGTCCGACACAGCGAGGGCGGCGTGGCCCGCGGTCGGCGGCGGTGGAGGCTGCAGGACGTTGAGCCCCTCGACGATCACGATGTCGGGCTGGCGCACGATCTGATCCTCACCCTCGACGATGTCGTAGCGGTCGTGGGAGTAGACCGGGGCGCGGACTTCGCCCACCCCCGACTTCAGCTCGGCCAGGAACCCCACGAGGGCCCGCACGTCGTAGCTCTCGGGGAACCCCTTGCGAGCGCCGAGGCCGCGGGCGTCGAGCTCGGCGTTGGTCAACAGGAAGCCGTCGGTCGCCACCAGGTCGACCCTGGGGTGATCGGGCCAACGGGCCAGCAGCGCCTGCAGCACGCGGGCCGTGGTGCTCTTGCCGACGGCCACGCTGCCGGCCAACCCGACGACGAACGGGACGGGCGCGGGCAGCTCGCCGAGGAAGGCCCCCGTGGCCTGGTGCAGGCTCCGCGTGGCGTTCACGAAGAGGTTCAGCAGGCGCGAGAGCGGCAGGTAGACCTCGACGACCTCATCGAGAGCAAGGTGCTCGTTGATGCCTCGCAGCGCGACCACATCGCTCTCATCGAGGGTGAGCGGGGTGGCGGCCCGCAAGGCGGCCCACTCGTGGCGGGCGAAGCTGAGGTAGCGCGAGGCCACGGCCCGGAAGGGTAGGCGGCGGCCCTCAGGTGATGGCGATCCAGTCGGGCGACTCCTCGCCCGGCCGGTAGAGGCTGCTCATGCGTTTGGCGACCACGCCGGCCAGGCCCTGGGCGTGGGCGGCCTCGAGCAGGGCGGCGCCATCGGCGACGTGATGAGCGGGCGTCTGCCACTGCGGGCCCTCGACGCCGAGATCAGCGAGCAGCCGGCGCCGCTCGTCGTAGGGCAGGTCGATGAGCGGGTGGCCCTCGAGCCACACCAGGTCGACGGCCATGAAGGTGGCGGGAAGCCGGGCCACGACTCGTCGCCGGGCGCTGTCGTTGCGGGCCTGGGCCCGCAGCTCGAGGGCTTGGGGGTCGGGTCGGCCGTTGTCGCCCACGACCACGAACAGGCCATCGACGATGAACATCGTCGTCCCCGAAGCCGCGGCCAGGGCCCGGGCCTCGGGATAGAGGCTGGTGATCTCGTCACCCTTGCGGTCGGTCACGGTCGCCCGACCCCCCTCGACGGCGACCAGGCCGCGGCGCCCGGGCCAGGCGATCTCGAAGGCCCATCCCTCGTCGTCCGGAGGGGCATCGCCGTCGGTCGCGCCCATGGGACGCCAGCCCTTTGGCATGAGCTCCCGGCCCGGGTCCTGGGGCGGATCCATCCGGTGGATCATCCACTGCTTGCCGTTGGTGTGGAACAGGGCGAAGCGGCCGCGCTCCCGCTCTCCGTGCAGGACGAAGATGAGCTCGCGGTCGGTCGCCTTCTCGAGCTCGTAGGTGCCACGGTCCCAGACCGACATCGACCCGGCGCCGTAGCCGCCCTCGGGGATGTCACCGCTGAAGTCGAGGTACTCGAGCGGGTGGTCCTCGGTCTGGACCGCGAGGTGGTTCTGGCGGGGGTCGGGCGGGATCCCCTTTGGGACGGCCCACGAGGCGAGCACACCGTTGCGCTCGAGGCGAAGGTCCCAGTGCAGGGCAGTCGCATGGTGCTCCTGCACAACGAAGCGGCGCTGGTCGGCGGCCCCCACCTGGCCCGCGGGCTCGGTGGTCGAGTCGAAGTCCCGCATGGCGCGGTAGCGCTCGAGGGGGTCTTCCATGGTGTGCGCTACTTCGAGAGCCCCGCCACCAAGTTGATGGTGGTGGCCAGGATCCCGGCCCCGAAGAGGTAGGAGAGGAGGGCATGGCGCAAGGCGGCCGAGCGGATGGGGCTGGTCTGCAGGTCGGTGTCGGAGACCTGGAACGTCATGCCGAGGGTGAAGGCCACGTAGGCGAAGTCGCTGTAGGAGGGCGCGTTGTCTTGGTTGAAGCCAATGCCACCGACCTCGTCGCCGTAGTAGAGGCGGGCGTAGTGCAACGTGTAGAGCGTGTGGACGACGAACCAGCTGGCCACCACGCTGCCCAGGCTGAGGGCGACGTAGGCCACCTTGGTGCCGCCCGTCGCCTGGCTGGCCCCGCCCAGGACGAGGGCCACCGCGGCGAGGCTCACCACGGCGGCCAGCACGAGCAGGAGGTCGGCGGCCGGCCGGCTGGGATCCTCCCTGGTGGCGTGGGCGTCGGTCTCCTCGGCATCGAAGCCTTTGATCGAGAGCCACACCTCGACCGCGTAGGCGGTGGCCATCGCCATCCACCCCGCCACCGGTGCCAACCGCAGCTGGTCGGCGAGAGCGACGGCGCCGCCCACGGCCAGGCCCACAACTGCGCAGAGCACGAGTCGGGCACCCGCCTTGCGCCCGCTGGCCGCGGCTCGCGCCGCCTTCGAGGTTGCCGCCATAGAGGGGTCATACCACGTCCGCCCGGGCTGACAACGCCTCTTGGGCTCAGCGTGTTCGCACTGCCGTCGTTTGCCGGCAACACGCCCGAAACAGGCCCCCTTTAGGTTCGTCGTGTGGCCGGCGTCGACGAGATTCGAAGCCTGCTGGCGATGACGACGGTGCCCCCGCCGCTGGTCGACGAGCTGCTCCTCCGGGCTCCCGAGCTCTGGTTGGCGGGGGAGTCGCCGGATGTCATCGCCGGCGACGTGGCTCTCTGCCACCCGGCCCTCGGCATCAGCGAGGTCCGCGTCCAGGTCACGGCTGTGCCTCTCGCCGGGGTGCTGCGGGTGTCGTTGCTGGCCCGGGACCGGCCCGGCCTGCTGGCGGCCACCACCGGCGCCCTCGCCGCCGACGGCTTGTCGGTGGTGCAGGCCGCGGCCATGACGTGGGCCGATCGGGGATGGGCGCTCCAGCGCGCCCTCGTGGCCGACCAGCGCCACGTGGTGGCCCGGCCCGCCGATCGCGACCTGCTGCGGGCTCGCTTGCGCGCCGCCATCACCACGTCCTCGCCGCCGTCGCTCGCCTTCGCCCCGTCGGGCGGTCAGGCTGAGGTGTCGGTGACGGTGACCGAGGACGGTCGCCGGCTCGTCCATGTCGCGGCGCCCGACCGCCTCGGCCTGCTGGCGGCCATCTCGACCTGGCTCGACCGCGAGGGTTGCAACATCATCGTGGCCCGGGCCGAGCCCTTCGGCGCCGTCGTGGTCGATCGCTTCCTGGTCGACGGTGATCCTGACGGGCCCCGGCTGGCGGCCTACCTCTCGGGCCGCCGGGTCCCGCCCGTGGCCTCGGCCGCGTCCGGGACCGCCGCCGCGCCGGTGTAAACCCAGGTAGGAATAGGCGCCCTTTGGCCGACGTTCTTGATAGTTGATCTCGCAACTATCCGAGGAGCCACCATGCCTGCTGTCACCGCCGACACCCTCAGCGTCCCCCGCCTCACCGACCCGGCGCCGACCGAGACCGAGCGCGACGTCGTCTCGGTGACGACCGCCCCCCAAGGCTTCGAGGGCGAGGGCTTCCCGGTGCGGCGCGCCTTCGCGGGCGTCTCCACCGAGGCCCTCGACCCGTTCATCCACATGGACGAGATGGGGTCAGTCGACTACGGCCCCGGTGAGCCCCGGGGCACCTCGTGGCACCCGCACCGCGGCTTCGAGACCGTCACCTACATCCTCGACGGTGCCTTCCAGCACCAGGACTCCCACGGTGGCGGCGGCATGATCACCGACGGGGCCACGCAGTGGATGACAGCCGGCGGCGGCATCCTCCACATCGAGACGCCCCCCGAAGAGCTGGTGGTCAGCGGCGGCCTCTTCCATGGCTTGCAGCTGTGGGTCAACCTTCCGGCCCGGGAGAAGATGACGGCGCCCGCCTATCAGAACCTCGAGGGCGGCCAGGTCACACTCGTCTCATCGAGCGATGGCGGCGCCCTGGTGCGCATCGTGGCCGGCGACGTCGGCGGCCACCGCGGCCCGGGCTCGACCCACACGCCGATCGCCTTCGTCCACGCCACGGTCTCTCCCGGTGCGCGGCTCTCACTGCCGTGGCCCCGTGAGTTCAACGGTCTGGCCTACGTCATGTCGGGCTCAGGACGGGTGGG
>JAUTXA010000214.1 GCA_030838265.1 Actinomycetota bacterium
AGACCCTCGAGCCTCCCTTCATCGTCAACGGCACCGTCCCGCCCATCGAGGAGTGGAAGGAGCGGGGCGCCAGCCACGTCGACCGGGCCCGGCCGGGCGAGGTCCTCACCGGGATCTCGGGCTGCTCCGGCGTCCACACCGGCAGGGCCGTCGTGATCCTGTCGCCCGACGACCCGCGCCACCTCGACCCCGGCGACGTCCTGGTCGCCCCCATCACCGACCCGGCCTGGACGCCGCTGTTCGTCCCCGCCGGGGCGGTCGTGGTCGACGTCGGGGCCCAGATATCCCACGCCGTGATCGTCAGTCGCGAGCTGGGGATCCCGTGTGTGGTGTCGGTGACGGACGGGACGCGTCGCATCCCCGACGGCGCCACCGTCACGGTCGACGGCGCCAACGGCACCGTCACCGTGCACTGACGGGGGATTAAAGGTGGGTCAGTCGGACGGGTCGCCGTAGGGCTGGTTGGCCTCGACGTAGCAGTCGGCGTGGAAGTGCTCGACCCGGTTCCATGTGCCGTCGACGTAGACGTTGGCGATCACCTGGCGCAGCTGGGCCCGAGCGACGAACTTCACCGGTGTGCCGCAATGGGTGCAGATGGCGGAGTTCCCCGGTTCGATGGGGCGAATGACGGACCGGCTCTGGGTCATGAGTGTCTTAGCCATTGGTGATTCATCGGCACCTTCCGGGACGAACTGAGGCGATCCGGCATCTATCGCGGAGCCTACGTGACGCGTGCCACGGCGAAATGTGACACTTCTGTCAGTGGGGTCATTGACGAACTCCTCGGCGCATGACAACGTTCACCTCGCCGGGGCTTGGGTGCGTCCGCCGTGCACCCGGCCCCGGCACTTTTCGGCCAGGGCCCAGAGCTTCTGCTCGTCCGCGCCGGCGGCGGCCAGCTCGGCGATGAGGGCCTGAACCTCGGGGTCGCTGAGCGACGGCGGGGCCGATGCCGCGGTGGCGACCAGCAGACAGAGCCCGGCGATGGCGGTGATGATCCCGAAGGTGGTGGCCCCGCCGGTGCTGTCGGCGATCGACGTCACGATCATGCCGGCGATGCCGATGACGACGACGGCGATGGCCACCCGGCGGATGCTGCTCGGTCGCAACGCGAACCCCGTCCGCCCTCAGCCCCGCACCAGCGGCTTGTAGTGGATGCGGTGGGGCTGGTCGGCCTCGGCCCCCATGCGCTTGCGCCGATCGACCTCGTAGTCGGAGTAGCTCCCCTCGAAGAAGCGCACCTCGGACTCACCCTCGAAGGCCAGGATGTGGGTGGCGATGCGGTCGAGGAACCAACGGTCGTGGCTGATGACCACGGCGCACCCGCTGAAGCCGAGGAGGCCCTCCTCGAGGGCGCGCAGGGTGTCGACGTCGAGGTCGTTGGTGGGCTCGTCGAGGAGCAGGACGTTGCCGCCCTCCTTCAAGACCTTGGCCAGGTGGACGCGGTTGCGCTCGCCACCGGAGAGGTCGCCCACCTTCTTCTGCTGGTCGGAGCCTTTGAAGTTGAACCCGGCCACGTAAGCCCGTCCGTGCATCTCGCGGTTGCCGACGATGATGCGGTCGACGCCGCCGGTGATCTCCTCGTAGACGGTGCGCTTGGGGTCGAGGGTGTCGCGGCTCTGGTCGACGTAGGCCAGCTCGACGGTCGGGCCCACCCGCAGGGTGCCGCTGTCGGGCTTCTCGCTGCCCGTGATCATCCGAAACAGGGTGGTCTTGCCGGCGCCGTTGGGCCCGATCACACCGACGATGCCGCCCGGGGGCAGGGCGAACGACAGGCCGTCGATGAGGAGGACGTCGTCGTAGCCCTTGGTGAGGTCGTCGGTCTCGACCACGATGTCGCCCAGCCGGGGCCCGGGCGGGATGGAGATCTCGAGCTTTTCCTGGCCACTGGTCGCCCCCTCGGCCTCGGCGGCCAGGGCTTCGTAGGCGGTGATGCGGGCCTTGCCCTTGGCCTGCCTCGCCCGGGGGGCCATGCGGATCCACTCGAGCTCGCGCTCGAGGGTGCGCCTCCGAGCCGAGTCGCTCTTCTCCTCGCGGGACAGGCGCTCTTGCTTCTGCTCGAGCCAGCCCGAGTAGTTGCCCTCGTAGGGGATGCCGGCGCCCCGGTCGAGCTCGAGGATCCAGCCCGCCACGTTGTCGAGGAAGTAGCGGTCGTGGGTCACGGCCACCACCGTCCCCGGGTACTCCTTGAGCGTGCGCTCGAGCCAGGCCACCGACTCGGCGTCGAGGTGGTTGGTGGGCTCGTCGAGCAGCAGGAGGTCGGGGCGCTGGAGCAGCAGCCGGCAGAGGGCGACGCGGCGGCGCTCACCACCGCTCAACGTGCTCACGTCGGCGTCGCCCGCCGGCAGGCGGAGGGCGTCCATGGCGATCTCGAGGGTGCGGTCGAGATCCCACGCGTTGGCCGCCTGCAGCTTGTCCTCGAGGGCGGCCTGTTGCTCGCCCAGCTTGGTGTAGTCGGCGTCGGGGTCGCCCCACTTGGCCATGAGCTCGTCGTAGTCGGCGAGCAGCTGCCGGGTGGCGGCGACGCCGTCGGTGACGTTGCCCTTGACGTCTTTGCTCTCGTCGAGGACGGGCTCCTGGGCCAGGTGGCCGACCGTGAAGCCAGGAGTGAGCCGGGTCTGGCCGGTGTATCCGTCGTCCTCGCCGGCCATGATCCGCAGGAGGCTCGACTTGCCGCTGCCGTTCGACCCGATGACGCCGATCTTGGCGCCCGGGAACATCGAGATGTTGATGCCCTTCAGAACCTCGCGGTCGGGCGGATAGAAGCGGCGCAGATCGCGCATGGTGTAGATGAACTGCGCAGGCATAGGCGCGCGACCGTAGTGGCTGTGACACGCTACGGCGGATGCCGACGGCGGTCATAGAGGTCGAGGGGCTGCACAAGGACTACCGCCGCTTCCGGCGACCGCCATCGCGTGCCGTCAACGGGCTCGACCTCTCGGTGCCGTCCGGTGGCGTGTTCGGGTTCCTCGGCCCCAACGGCTCGGGCAAGACCACGACCATCCGCTGCCTCCTCGGCTTGGTGAGGCCTTCCTCTGGTGGCCTCTCGCTGCTGGGTGCGGACCCTCGTCGCAGCCTGGCGTCGGTGATCGGACGGGTCGGGTCGATGGTCGAGACCCCCGCCCATTTCCCGGGCTTCACCGGCCGGCGCAACCTCACGTTGCTGGCCCGGACGCTGGGGATCGGGCCCCGCCGGGTCGATGCCGTCCTCGAGCAGGTCGGGTTGGGCGAGCGGGCGGATGACAGGTTCAAGACCTACTCGCTCGGGATGAAGCAGCGCCTCGGTCTCGGCGCCGCCCTCCTGCGCGACCCCGAGCTGCTCATCCTCGACGAGCCGGCCAACGGCCTCGATCCGGCCGGCATCAAGGAGATCCGCGAGCTGCTGCGGGCTCTGGGGACGGAGGGTCGCACCGTGTTCGTCTCGAGCCACCAGCTGGCCGAGGTCCAGCAGATCTGCGACCACGTGGCCATCCTGGGGCAGGGCAAGTGCATCACAACGGGTGCCGTGTCGGAGGTGCTGGCCCAGGGCCATCGGGCCAACCTGGTGGTACGGGTGCCGGGCTCCGATCGCGATCGCGCCCTGTCGGTGCTGGCGGGCGCCGGGCTCGAAGCCTCGGTGGCGGGCGATGTCGTGCACGTGGTCGCCGGGGTGGCCCAGGCCGGCGCCGTCAACCAGGTCCTGGCCGAGGCCGGCATCTTCCTCACCGAGCTGCGCCCTGAGGTGGTCGATCTCGAGACCGTGTTCCTCGAGCTGACCTCGGGCGAGGGGCTGGCGCCGTGATGCGCCTTCTCGATGTCGAGCTGCGGAGGGCCCTGTCGCGGCGGGCCGTCCGGGGGCTCATCGGCCTTTGCATGTTGGGGATCGTGATCGGCGCCGTTATCGCCTTCTTCGTGTCGAAGCCTGCGTTCGACCAAGCCTCGGCGCTGAGCCGGGCCACCGCGGCGCGCCAGGCCGACATGACGCGTTGCACCAGTGGCAGCGATGGCCCGACGCCGCCACCGGGGATGGACCGGACTGAGTACTGCGACCAGTTCTTCCCGCCCGTGTCGCAGTACGTCTCCGACAAGCGCTTCCACATGGAGCGGCTGTGGGGCCCGCGCGACCCGGTGCTGGCCGGCTTGAGCCCCATCCTGCTGATCGGCGCCCTCATCGCCGGGGCCACGGCCTTGGGGGCGGAGTGGCGCCACGGCACCATCGCCACGTTGCTCACCTGGGAGCCCCGCCGGCTCCGGGTCATGGCGGCCAAGCTGGCGGCCGTCGCCCTGGCCGCGTTCGTCATCGGCGTCCTGCTGCAGGCCTTCTTGGTGCTGGCCCTCCTCCCGGCCGGAATGGCGCGCGGCACCACGGACGGCATGACGGCGGTGTGGTGGCGGGGCCTGGCGGGCGGGGTCCTTCGGATCGGGCTGATGACGTCGGCCGCCGCCGTGTTCAGCGCGTGCGTGGCGTCGGTGGGGCGCAACACGGCGGCGGCCATCGGCGTGGCGTTCGGCTACCTGATCGTGGTCGAGAACGCGGTGCGGGGCCTGCGGCCCCAATGGCAGCGGTGGCTGGTGGGCAACAACGGGGCCACGCTCGTCCTCGGCAAGAAGGTGCAGATCGCGCACGCCAAAGGAATGATGGGCGCGTCCGTGATCCTCGGGGTGTACCTGGCGGTCATCGTGGCCGTCGCCGTCACCTCCTTCGTTCGGCGGGACGTCACCTAGGATCGAGTCCGGCATGGCAGA
>JAUTXA010000023.1 GCA_030838265.1 Actinomycetota bacterium
CGAGCGCGAGCTCCACGTCTCGCTGGCCGGCGCGACAGGGGTCGTGCGGCTGCGGGCCCGGGTGGCTTCGGCCGGTGGCTCGGACACCGGCTCCGGTCGTCTGCGAGTCGGGGCGTCGGTCGCCGACCTCGAGGTGACGCGGGCGGGGACCGACGTCGTCGAGGTCGAGGGCGAGGTGCGGGTCGACGATGCCCGGCTGTGGTGGCCCCACACCCACGGCGCCCAGCCTCTCTATGACGTCGTGATCGAGCTCGATGGCGCCGAGCTTCCCGTGGGCCGCGTCGGCTTCCGCACCATCGAGGTCGATCGGGCCGATGGCGCCTTCGCCCTGTGCGTCAACGGCACCCCGATCTTCTGCCGGGGCGCGTGCTGGGTGCCCCTCGACCCCGTCACCCTGACCAACGACCCCGACACCCTGCGCCAGACGCTCGAGGCGTTGCGGGCGGGGGGCATGAACATGGTCCGTCTCACCGGCACCATGGTCTACGAGGACACCGCCTTCTGGGACCAGTGCGACGAGCTGGGCATCCTCGTCTGGCAGGACGCCATGTTCGCCAACGTCGACCCGCCCGACGACGACGACTTCCTCGCCGAGGTCGAGGCCGAGCTGGCCTCGGTGTTCGCTGGCTTGCAGGGTCGGCCGTCGCTGGCGGTGGTGTGCGGCGGCAGCGAGATCGAGCAGCAGGCCGCCATGATGGGGCGCGACGCCAACGAGCCCATCCCTCTGCTCGATCGGGTGATCCCCACCGCCCTGCAGCGGTGGCTGCCCGGCGTCCCCTACGCCCGCTCGACGCCGACGGGAGGCGACCTTCCGTTCCACGTCGACGAAGGCGTCGGCCACTACTACGGCGTCGGCGCCTACCGACGTCCCCTCGAGGACGCCCGCCGGGCCGGTGTGCGCTTCACGCCCGAGTGCCTGGCCTTCGCCACTCCGCCGGAAGCGGAGACGGTCGAGCGGCACTTCGGCGCCGGCGGCGATGTGGGAGGCGAGCGGTGGAAGGCCGCCGTGCCGCGAGACCGGGCCGCCGACTGGGACTTCGAGGACATCACCGACTTCTACGTGTCGATGTTGCACGGGGCCGACGCCGCCGCCCTTCGCCGGAACGATCCGGCGCGGGCACTCGACCTGGCCCGGGCCACCCTCGCCCACTTGGTCGACTCCACGTTGAGCGAGTGGCGGCGGCCGGGGTCGACATGCGACGGCGCTTTGCTCTTCACCTTGCGAGACCTGGTGGCGGGGGCGGGCTGGGGGCTGATCGACGCCCTCGGTCGCCCCAAGGCCTCGTGGTACGCGGCCCGCCGCGTCTTGCAGCCGGTAGCCCTGCTGGCGACCGACGAGGGGTTGAACGGCCTGCACCTCCACTTGCTCAATGACACGGCCGATGACGTGGCCGGCTACCTGCAGGTGGCGACGCACTCGGCCGACGGCCACGTCATCGAGTTCGGCGGGGCCGACATCGTCCTGCCGGCGCGCCAAGCCCGGACGGTGAGCGCCGAGTCCTTGCTCGGCGCCTTCCGCGACCTGACCTACGCCTATCGCTTCGGCCCACCCGCTATCGACGATGTCAGCGCCCTGCTCACCGCTCCAGGGGGCCTGACCCGGCGCGTCACCTATCTGCCCGGCGGTCAGCAGCGTCCGGTCACCGACATCGGCCTCAGCGCCGTCGCCACGCCAGCCGGCGATGGCTGGCGGATCGATGTGACCGGCGATCGACTGGCCCAATGGGTGGCGGTCGACGTGCCGGGCCGCGCCGTCGACGACTCGTGGTTCCACGTGCCCGCCGGTGTGACCTATCGCTGCGGAGTAGCCGGGGCCGATCCGCCCTCTGGCACCGTCCGAGCGCTCAACCACACCGGGCCCGTCCCCATCACGGTCGGGCCCTGAGGTGGCCGCCACGCCCCTCTGGTTCGGGCCGGAGGACCGACCCCTGTTCGGGTGGTGGCACGCGCCCGACGACGGACGGGCCCGAGGCGGCGTGGCGCTGTGCCCCCCGATCGGCCAGGAGTACATGGGGACCCACCGCACCTTCCGACTGCTGGCCGAGGACCTCGCCCGTGCCGGGTTCGTCGCTCTGCGCTTCGACTACGACGGCACAGGTGACAGCGCGGGCCGCATGATCGACGACGGGCGGGTCGGGGCCTGGTCGTCGAGTGTGGTGGCCGCCGTCGCCCTTCTTCGTGGCGCGGGGCTGCCGCGTCTGGCCCTGGTGGGGATGCGGTTGGGAGCCACCCTGGCGGCGGTCGCCGCTTCCGAAGTGGGCGGCGTCGACGACCTCGTCCTGTGGGACCCCATCCGCACGGGGCGCATGTTCGTCCGCCAGCAGCAGGCGCTGGCCAGCTTGTCCCATCAGCTGGCGGGCGAGGACACCTTGCCCGCGGGCTGGGTCGAGGCACCGGCGTGGGTCTTTGCGGCCGAGACGGTGGCCGAGCTGGGTCAGCTCGACATGACCAAGACCACCGGCACCCTGGCCGGGCGGACCTTGGTGCTCACCCGTCCCGACCGGCCTGACGACGAGAAGCTCCGGGCGCGCTTCGGTGATCCCGGCGTGGCGTGGAGATCGGCCACCGACCAGGCCGCCCTGATCGACGCCATCCCCTCGCAGAACGCCGTCCCCCGCGCTGCCATCGCGGACATCGTCGACTGGTTGGGCGAGGCCGACATCGAGCCCGTTGCCGTGACGGCGCCGCCGGCGGTGGCGGACGAGGTCAGCCACGGCCCGGCGGTCACCGAGCGGCTCGTGCGGCTCGGGCCTTGCGACCTGTTCGGCATCGTGACCGAGCCGGCCGAGTCAGGCGGGTTGACAGGGCCCACGGCGGTCTTCCTCGACGTCGCTGCCGAGCACCACGTGGGGCCGGCCCGGCTGTGGGTCGAGCTGGCCCGGCAGTGGGCCGAGGCGGGCGTCCGATCGCTGCGCTTCGACCTCAGCGGCCTAGGCGACAGCCCGTCGAAGCCGGGCCAGGACGATCAGCTCATGTACGCGCCGAGCGCCATCGACGATGCCATCGCCGCGGTCCGGGCGACGAGCCCCGACGACCCTTCCGATGTCGTGCTCATCGGCCTCTGCTCCGGGGCCTACGTGGCCATGGACGCCGCAGACCAGCTGCATCCGCGCGGGGTGTGCGCCCTCAACCCGGTGATGAGCTACCGGCCCAACCCCTTTGCCGCCGGTCCACCGCCAGCCCGTCCCGTCCTGCACGGGGTGCGGCGCCGCGTCAGCCCCGACATGTACGACCGGTTGAGTCGTTTGCGCTTCCTGGGCCGCGAGGTGGTGTCAGTCGCACTCGATCGGTTGCAGCGGGTCGAGCTTCCCCGCACCGTCCTGAGACGCATCGCGGCTGAGGGCACCGACGTCCTGCTGGTGGCAGGGGCTCAGCTCATCGCCGGGCCGCCGGTGCCGCCGCGCGCCGGGCTGTTGCCGCCGGCCGGGCCGAAGCTGCGAGTGGTCTCGCCCGACGACCTCGACCACAGCCTGCTGGCCAGCAAGCCCCGCGACCGGGTGGCCCAGCTGCTGACCGACCATGTCCTGCGTTTGGCCCGTCGCGATCGTCGCTAGCTGTCGTCGAGCAGGCAGCCTGTCCTGCGGGCAAGGCGTTCAGACCTGGTGCCGGGGGCAGTGGTAGGTCGTGCGGCCGCCGACGGTGCGGCGGATGAGCGGCGTGCCGTCCTTGGGGCAGAGCCCACCGCGGACCCGTGACGGTTGGAAGTCGCCGGTGTGCGAGCCGCCCCGATCGCTGAGGTCGGCGACGGTCGCCCGGAGGTGCTTGTGCAGCCGTTTGAGCTCGCGCTCTTCGAGGCTGTTGCTCAGCCGCCCCGGGTCGAGGCCGGCCCGGAAGAAGGTCTCGTCGGCGATGAGATTCCCGACCCCGGCCACCTTGGACTGGTCCATGAGCCGGGCCTTCAGCGGTGCCGTGCTCTGGCCCAGGGCGGCGCGCAGCTGGCCGAGCGAGAGGGACGCGGCGTCGGGACCGAGCCTGGCCTCCTCGGGGTCGAGCTCGACGCCGCCCAGCCGGCGCGAGTCGCGCAGCCTCAGGTCGCCGCCGTCGGCGAACCGGACCGCGAACCGGTCCCAGGCCTCGAGGTCGCGGTTCGAGGAGTAGATGAGATCGTCGACGCCGACGTTGCCGTCGACCACCAGCTTGCCCGTCATCCCGAATCGCAGCCCGAGGGTCGGACCCTCACCATTGGTGTCGAGCAGGAGGAGCTTGCCCTGACGCCGGGCCGCGACGAGCGTCCGTCCCTTCAAGGCCCGCTTCACCGCTGGCGCGGTCAGGCCCCGCTTGAGGATCCAGTCGTCGGGGGCATCGACCTTCTTGATCACTCGGCCCAACGCCCGCTCGGCCAGCTGTCGGTACTTCTCGACTTCGGGCAGCTCGGGCATTGAACTCGAACTTACCCACCCCGCCTAGAGTGCCCGGCATGGCGCCCGTGGCCGAGAAGCTCCACTGGAAGCACCTGTTCGAAGAGGTCGTGACCTCGGGTCTGTGCACGGGGTGCGCCGGTTGCGTGGTGGCCTGCCCCCACGACGTCCTGGGCTACGAGGACGGCGATGGCAAGTACAAGCCCTTCCACCTCGAGGAGGAAGGCGGCCCAGGTGGCTGCGGTCACGGTGACCGCGGTTGCACCAGCTGCACGCGGGCCTGCCCCCGCTTCAGGGCCTGGGAACCGGAGATCGACTCCTTTCTCTTCGGCCGCACCCGCGAGCCGAACGAGATGGACGGGGTCAACAAGGACATCATCCTGGCCCGGGCCACCAACCCCGAGGTCCACCAGAAGGGGCAAGACGGCGGCCTGGTGAGCGCCATCCTGCTCTGGGCCATCGAGCACGGCTACGTCGACGCCGCCCTCGTCTCGTACCTCGAAGGCGACGGCTCGTCGTGGAAGGCCATCCCCGGCGTGGCCCGCACCCGCGACGAGATCTTGGCCGCGGCCGGAAGCCGCTACACCTACTCGGCCAACACCATGGCCTACGCCGACGCCGTGGCCCAGGGCTACGAGAAGCTGGCCCTGGTGGGGATGAGCTGCCAGTCGTCCGTCCCGCCGGTGATGTCGGTGCGCAAGGCGGGCAAGCCGGCCCGACGCTTCGCCCTCAACATCGGCCTGCTCTGCAGCAAGACCTTCGACGACGCCATCTTCGAAGAGCTCTTCGAGGCCAAGTACGGCCTGAAGAAGCAGGACATGGTGAAGATGAACATCAAGGGCGTCTTCCAGATCTGGATGAAGAACGGCGACTACCACGAGGTTCCGCTCAAGGAGTGCCACGCCTGGACGCGCGAGGGCTGCAAGATGTGCCCCGACTTCGCGGCCGAGCACGCCGACATCTCGACCGGCGGCATCGGGGCCTTCAACGACTGGACGCTCACCATCGTCCGCACCGACATCGGCCGCGAGATCATCATCAAGATGCTCGAGGACGGCTCCATCGAGGGCCGGCCCGGCGACGACGATCCCGGCGCCATCGCCTTGCTGCGAAAGTTGTCGATCGTGAGCCGGCGGCGCTGGCCCGACTTCGCCCTTCCCGACCCGAAGGTCGGGGTACCCCCGCCGAAGCCCAAGGCCCCGAAGCCCCCGGAGCCTGCCACCACCTGAGCCGAGGTGCGAAGGGCGCAGGGCGAGCGCGAGACTCCCTGACAACACTCAGATCCCCAGGGAGCCCCCAATGCCTGAAGCCGTCATCGTCGCCACCGCCCGCACGCCCATCGGGCGAGCCTTCAAGGGCTCACTGGCCGACGTCCGTCCCGACGACATGAGCGGCTTCATCGTCAAGAACCTGCTCGAGAAGGTGCCCGCCGTCGACCCGGCCAGCATCGAGGACGTCATCTGGGGCGCGGCCCAGCACGCCGGCGAGCAGGGCATGAACGTGGCACGCCAGGTGGCCCTCCTGGCCGGGCTCCCCGACACCGTCCCCGGCACGTCGGTGAACCGCTTCTGCTCGTCGTCGCTGCAGACCATCCGCATGGCCTTCCACGCCATCAAGGCCGGCGAGGGCGACACCTTCGTCTCCGGTGGATGCGAGAGCGTGAGTCGCACGGCCGGCAAGGGCATCACCAAGGAAGACCTGAACCAGCGCTTCCTCGACCACGACCGGTCGGACTTCATCAACGAGGTCTACATCCCGATGGGCATGACGGCCGAGAACGTGGCCGACAAGTACAACGTGAGCCGCGAGGACATGGACGAGTTCGCCAAGCTCAGCCAGGACCGAGCCGTCGAGGCCCAGAAGAGCGGCTTCTTCGAGCGGGAGATCACGCCGTATCCCAAGGAGGACGGCACGACGGTGACCCAGGACGACGGCCCCCGCCCCGGCACCACCATCGAGAAGCTGGCCAGCCTCGAGCCCGCATTCCGCAAGGACGGCACCGGCCGCGTCACCGCGGGCAACTCCTGCCCCCTGAACGACGGCGCGGCTGCCGTCCTCGTGATGTCGGAGGACAAGGCCAAGTCGCTCGGCCTCACTCCGCTCGCCCGCATCATCGCCAGCTCGGTGTCGGGCCTGGCCCCCGAGATCATGGGAGTCGGCCCCATCG
>JAUTXA010000045.1 GCA_030838265.1 Actinomycetota bacterium
CCCACCCACCACACGATGATGTCGTCGAGCACCGACGCGTCGTCGGGATCGAGCACTCGATGCCGTCCTCGCCCGTGTAGCCGGTGCCGGCCACCAGGCAGTGTGTCCCGTCCCATTCGAAGGAGGCCACGCCGAAGTGGGGCACGGCCGCCGCGGCGTCGGACACGGCCGCCACCTTGGCCCGGGCGTTGGGGCCTTGGATGGCGATGATGGCCCGCTCGGCGGTGACGTCGTGGCCGCCGAGAGCGGCGACCACCCGCTCGGTGTTCGAGGCGTTGGGCATCACGTCGAAGTGATGCTCGTCGACCCACCACACGATGATGTCGTCGAGCACCGAGGCGTCGCCGTCGTCGAGCAGGTGGGTGTACTGGGCCCGGCCCGGAGCGATCTTGTGCAGGTCGTTGGTGAGGGTGCCGTTGAGGTGCTCGAGGGCGTGGGGACCCTCGACCCGCACCGTCCCGAGGTGGCTGACGTCGAAGGCCACCGCGTCGCTCCGACAGGCTCGGTGCTCAGCCAGGGTGCCGCTGGGGTACGAGAGCGGCATCTCCCACCCCCCGAACGGCACCATCTTCGCCCCGAGAGCCCGGTGGGCGGCATCGAGCGGCGAGCGGCGGTCGGTCACCGCCGGATGCTATCCGCCCGCTTTCACGTGGTTGTTCGCCGTCGGTGTGGCGACGCCGCTCACGGCGATCGCGGACCGACCAACCTCATCTTTCCTGTGCTAACCGGGCCGGAAATCGACCCGGATCGGGTCGATTTCGGGCCCGGCTAGCACAGAATCGAGATCAGTCTTCGACGCCGAAGTCGAGCGGGCGGGGCTCGCTCTCGTCGAGGCCGGCCTCGGCCAGCTGCGAGGGCTCCTCGAGCCCGTACTTCACCAGCAGGTTCAGGTAGTCGCGCTGGTAGAAGATCTTGATCTTGACGTCGGGGTACAGCTCGCGCAGGCGGCGAACCTTGCGGTTCTTCTTGGTCACCAGCTTCTGGTTCAGCGTGGTGATCTCGATGTAGAGGTCGTACGCCGGCAGGTAGAAGTCGGGCCGGAAGGCCAGCAGCGGGTTGAGCTGACGATCCCACTCGAGGATGAACTCACGCGGCTCGTAGTCCCATGCGATGGAGTAGAAGTCGAGCAGCATGGCGAACTGCCGCTCTGAGTTGTGGGCGAAGCGAACCAGGGTGTGAGGAGCCGGCGGCTCCTCGGCAGTGCCGGTGTCGGAGCCCTCGTCGGGCAACCGGGCAGCGGCCAGAGTCAGCCCCCGCCTCCAGCTGCGTCGGCTGCACTGGGCCCGCCGGCCGCGCCGTCGACCGCGGGCTCCGCGGGAGCCAGCTCGAGGATGGCGGCCTCGAGCTCCTCGACCACGCCAGCCATGGCCACCACGTTCAGCACGCCCTGGCCGCCCCGCAGCAGGTCGATGACGGCCTCGTCGGTCTTGGCCAGCACCGAGGTGGACCCGTTGAGCACCAGGTTGGTGGTCGAGACGTCTTCGCCGGCATCGCGCAGGCACTCGATGGCCCGGCGAGCGGACTTCAGCGACACACCGGCGTCGAGCAGGCGCTTGATCACCTTGAGCTCGAGCAGGTCGCGGTAGGAGTAGATGCGCTGGGTACCACTCCCCCGCGCCTCGCTGATCGAGGGGCGGAGCAGGTCGGTGCGAGCCCAGTAGTCGAGCTGCCGGTAGGTGATGCCGACGATGCTGCACACCTGGGGGCCGCGGTAGCCCGCCTCGGCCTCGGGGCCGGAGATCGAGATCGCCATGGGGGAAGTCCTCTCTTGCTGCAGGCGCCTTACACGCGAGTAGTTACGGACGTGTAGGGCAAGGGTACGAGCCCGCGGTCGCGCCGTCAACGTCTGCCTGAAAACCGCCCATCGGGGCCGTCAGCTGCCGAAGTCTTCGGGCCGGATGCCTTCGATGAAGTCGCGGAACTCGCTGACCAGCTCGTCGGGGTTGGCGTCGTCGCCCAACTCGGCCTCTTCGGTCTGCAGGATCACGCCCTCGGCGTCGAGCAGGGAGTCCTCGACGTAGATCTTGGTGCCCAAGCGGGTGGCGAGGGCCATGGCGTCGGACGGGCGGCTCGACAGCGTGTAGCTGCGGCCCTCACGCGCCATGCGGATCTCGGCGTAGAAGGTCCCGTCCCTCAGGTCGGTGATGACCACATGATCGACGGTGACCCCCAGGGTGACGAGCAGGTCTCGCATCAGGTCATGGGTCATGGGCCGCGACGGCTCGACGCCCTGGAGGGCGGCCGCGATGGCGCTGGCCTCGAAGGCCCCGATGAAGATCGGCAGCGTGCGCTGGACGCCGTCGACCTCCTGGAGGAGGACCACCGGCGTGTTGGTGGGGAGCTCGACCCGCACCGCCGTGAGGTGCATCTCCACCATGGTCAAACCCTATCCGCCGAACATCTCCTCTACATGCGCACCGCGGTCGGCCCGGAGGGCGGCCAGATCGCCGGCCACGATGTGGTCGAGGTTGCGGTAGATCTCGGCGAAATCGAGCCCGTAGCCGAGGGCGAACTCGTCGGCGATCTCGAAGCCGACGAAGCGCAGCGGGGTCGGGACGATGCGGCGGGCCCGCTTGTCGAGCAGGGCGCAGACCTCGAGCGACCGGGGGCTGCGCTGGCCCAGCTCGCCCAGGAGGTACGTGAGGCTCAGGCCGGTGTCGACGATGTCCTCGACGATGACGACGTCGCGCCCGGCGATGTCGATGTCGAGGTCCTTGAGCAGCCGCACCCGACCCCCGCCATGGCCGTAGGGCGACACGGCGAGGAAGTCGACGACGGGCTGCACCGACATGGTCCGCACCAGGTCGGCCAGGAACGGCACGCTCCCCTTTAGGATGGCGACCATGACCAAGCCGTCGTCATAGGCGGCCGAGAGCTCGTGACCGAGGCGCTCCACCCCGGCTTGCAGCTCGCCCGCCGAGATCAGGACGCGGGCTGTCACCTGCCGCCGGTGTGATCCCGCAGGGCTTGGCGAAGCATCGAGGCCCGCAGGCTCTGACCCAGCCGGCTGAGCTCGGTCAGGGTCTCGATGGCCTGGCGCCGGGCCTCGGGGTTCCGCTGCTTCACCAGAGGCAGCACGATCTGCTCGAACAGCCCGGCCTCACGCTCGGCGAAGTTCTTGTAGGTCTTGAGGTGCCGGGCTTCGACGCCGAACTGGGCGAAGGTGGCCGCCGCGCTGGCCACGACCAGGGCCTCCTCGTCGTAATACACGGTGCCGGCCACCGGTCGCCCGGCGATCATCCCGTAGCGCTCGAGCTCGGCCAGGCGCTCGGGCGGCAGGCCGCTGGCCGAGGCCAGCTCATCGATGGTGAGGTTGGCCGACGTCGGTCCCGAGTCGAGCGGGTCGGGGCCGGTCTCGAAGAGCCGGGCCGTCTCGGCGCTGGCCGCGCCCGCCGGGCGTCGGGACCTGGAGCCGGCCTTGGCGGCCGGCCGCTCGGCGGGCTCCGCCGCACTTCGTCCGGGGCTGACCGCGGCACCGGCACCGGTGCCGGCGTTGCCTCCGCCGTTGGTGGTGGCGGCCGGCTCGCTGTCGTCGTCGCCGGCGAGGCGCCCCTTGATGACCTTCAGGGGCAGGAAGTGCTCGCGCTGCTGCTGGAGGATCCAGCGCAGGCGGTCGACATCGCCCTCGTAGAACTTGCGGTAGCCCGAGGGTGTCCGCTCGGGGTCGAGCAGCCCTTGGCTCTCGAGGAAGCGGATCTTTGAGATCGTGACGTCGGGGAACTCTTCCTGCAGCAGGGACAGCACTTCGCCGATCGACAGGTACCTGCGCTCTGACACCCTCAAGCCTCGAGGGCCGCCTCGGCCAGGAACACCAGCTTGAACTTGCCGATCTGCACCTCGTCCCCGGCGGCCAGCAGATTCTCGTCGATGCGCTCGCGGTTCAGGTACGTGCCATTGAGCGAACCCACGTCTCGCACGACGTAGCCGTCGGCCCGGTGGTGGAACTCGGCGTGGCGGCGCGACACGGTGATGTCGTCGAGGAAGATGTCGCTGTCGGGGTGGCGGCCAGCCCGCGTGACCTCGCGGTCGAGGATGTAGCGCGAGCCGGCGTTGGGACCGCGCTTCACCACCAGCACCCCCGCTCCCTCGGGGACCTCGTCGAAGCTGACGGCGAACTCCTCGTCGCCCACCTCACCGGTGGCGTCGACCGGGGCCAACGTGATGGTGGTCGTGGCGTCGGAGGTCGGCCGCTCGAGCGGTGACCCGCACGACGAGCAGAAGTTGGCCTCTTCGGGATTCTTATGCCCGCAGTTGTTGCAGAACACGGCGCCCACCGTACCGCCCCCTTGGTTGAGCTGGCTCAGTCGTCGATCAGCTTGCGGTAGCCCGCGGCGTCAAGCAGGCCCTCGTACGCACCACTCTCGGCGGGCTCGATGACGCAGATCCAGCCTTCGCCGTAAGGATCTTCGTTGAGGAGCTGCGGCGCGTCGGTGAGGGCGGTGTTCACCTCGACGACCGTGCCGGCCACGGGGGCGAAGATGTCGGACACCGACTTGGTGGACTCGACCTCGCTGAAGGTGGCGCCCGACGCGACCGAGGCGCCGGCCTCGGGCAGCTGCACGAACACCACGTCCCCCAGGGCGTCCTGGGCGTAGTCGGTGATGCCGATGCGGACCTTGCCGCCGTCGAGCTTGGCCCACTCGTGGTCAGACGTGTAGCGGAGGTCGTCAGGCACGTTCATGGCGAGGACCCTACCGGATGGGCGGCGCGGAACACCGGGGCCTTGGCCAGGCCGGGGACGACGACGTTGGCGCTCCGCTCGACCGCGATCTTCACCGCCTTGATGGCGGTCAGGGCGTCGATGGCACCACCGGGGATCCGCAGCCCGCCCTCGAGTGTGGTGCCGTCGCCGATGGCCGTCACCTGGTAGGGAGCGTTGAGGTTTTCGCCGTCGAGGACCACCTTGCCGTCGCGCTGGGAGAGCCATGAGGCCACCCCCACCCGGTGGCCGTTGATGCCGATGGCCTCGGCCCCGGCGTCGCGCAGCTCTTGGACGACATCGATGAGGGTGTCGTACTTCACGCCCCGCGACGGGTCTTCGACGGTCAGGACCAGGCCCGGGCCGGTGACGGCCACCGCGCCGGACAGGACCTGCAGGGCCCGCAGCTCGTCGGCCGTGGCCTGGCTGGCGACGACGTCCTGCTGGCTCGATGTCTGGAGCGTCTGGAGCTGCAGCTTGAGGGTGCCGATCTGATCCCGCAGGGCGTCGGCCTCGGTCGTCAGCGAGGCCAGGATGCGGGTCAGGTCCCCTTCGTTCTCGGCCGAGAGGCGCTGGCGGAACCGCTGCGTCCCCCGCAGCTGGCTCACGAGCAGGAACCCGACGAGGGCGGTGATGGAGATCACGGCCACCGGGGCCCATCCCGCTGAGCGCCAGCGGCTGCGCAACCG
>JAUTXA010000092.1 GCA_030838265.1 Actinomycetota bacterium
GAAATCAGTTGTGGGTTGGTGCCCTGGCGGACTGCGGCGACGTGATCGTGGGTCTCGCTTGTTGACGGCTCGGTCCTGATACCCGTGACCCGGAACGTCCTGCCCATGCTGTCCCTTCATGTTCGGCTCGCTGGCAGTGTGCCATGGCCCCTCGGCGCCCGCGGAATTCCCGCACCATAGGACCAGTCGTGACTTGTGCCAATGCCCGCGTCCATCCCAGCTCCCACGACCCGCGTCATGGCCGATAGCGCGTCGCCGATCGACCTCGCCGCCTGGCCGCACCTTCCGCTGCCGTCGCCCCGCGACCGGCCGCCTGCTTCGGTCGAGGCCTTCGCCGCCGCGCCGGTGTTGGGGGCGTTGGATGTCCACTTCCGAGTCGACAAGGCCCACCTCTACCGTCGACGCCTCAGCGATCGGTGAGGCGGCCGACGGACCGGTCAGTCCCACGCCAACCATCGCTGATGCGACGAGCGCCAAGAGCAGTCGCGTGCGTCGTCGAGGGTCGGCCTTCCCGACCATGGCCCCAGCCATCGGCACAGGGTACCGGCCCGGGCCAGGCCGGACCTAGGGTGCACCCATGCGCGTAGTGGTCAACTTCGATCGGTGCCAGAGCAACGCCGTCTGCGAGAGCATTGTCCCCGAGGTCTTCGAGGTCCGTGACGACGGGAACCTCTACGTCCTGCAGGAGACGCCCGATGGAGCGCTGCGGGACAAGGTGCAGGAGGCCGTCGACGCCTGCCCGATGATGGCCATCTCGATCGAAGACTGACGAGGCGGCCTCCGCCGTGCCCCTCGCCGCCCTCCGGCCTCTTCGCCACCGCAACTTCGCCCTCGTCTTCTACTCGGGGCTGATCTCGAACATCGGGTCGTGGATGCAGACCATCGCGGTGGGATCGCTGGTCACGGCGCGCACCGGCAAGGCGTCGTGGGCCGCTTTCGTCGCGGTCGCCGCCTTCCTCCCGATCGGCATCCTGTCGCCCATCGGCGGGGCGCTGGCCGACCGACTCGACCGCCGCCGCTTCATGATCGCCAGCAACTGCGTCGACGCCGTGCAGTCACTCGTCCTCGCCGGTCTCTACATGACTCATCACGCCAGCTCGCTGACCGTCACCTTGCTCACCCTCGTCGAGGGCTGCATCACCGCCCTCCGCATCCCCTTCTATCAAGCCATGATCCCCGACCTCGTCGAGCGCGATGACCTGCTGGCCGCCGCGTCCCTCGGCTCGACGCAATACAACGCCGGGCGGATCGTGGGCCCCGCCTTCGCCGGCATCGTCATCGCCGTCTGGGACTTCACCGCCGTCTTCGTCATCGACGCCATCTCGTTCCTCGCCGTGATCTTCGCCATGGTCGTCATCAAGCTGCCGCCGCAGCCCAAGGCACCCGAGGGCGAGACCACCTGGCAGCGCATCCGCGCCGGGGGACGGGCGGCGTGGGCCGAGCCCGGCTGCCGAGCCGCCATCACCCTCATCTCGCTCACCGCCCTCTTCGTCTCGCCGTTCATCGCCCTCATCCCGGCGCGTGCCCTGCAGCTCGGCGGCGACCACCCGACCAAGAAGCTGGTCGCCGGCATCACCGCCGCCCTCACCACCGCGCAGGGAGTCGGAGCCGTGGTGGGCGCCCTCTTGCTGGCCTCGCTCGCCCTGCGCTTCGGACGCCGCCGGTTGCTCGTCTTCGACCTCGTCGCCACGCCGGTCGCCCTGTCGCTGTACGCCTACGCCCCCAACCGCACGACCGCCGTCATCGCCCTCGCCCTCATGGGCTCGCTCTACATCGGCCTGCTCTCGGGGCTGAACACCGTGGTGCAGCTGCGGGCGCCCATCGAGTACCGCGGCCGCATCCTCAGCCTCTACTTCGTCGCCCTCGGCACCGTCTACCCCATCGGCGGCCTCATCCAGGGCCCGCTCGCCGATCGCTTCGGACTGGCCCGGGTCACCACGACGGGCGGTGCGCTCCTCGTCCTCTCGATCGCCCTCATCGCCGCCTTCCGTCCCCACATCCTTCGGGCGCTCGACGACCGGCCGGTCGAGCACCCCGTCCCCCTAGAGGCATCGGCCGCCGAGGCCCGCACCGAGCGCACGACGTGACGCCGGGTGCAGGATGGGCGTGATGCCCACCACCGACGCGGCCGAGGTCGTGCCCCTCCTCCAGCAGCTCATCCGCAACGCCTGCGTGAACATGGGCCCCGGCAGTGAAGCGGGCGAGACCCGTAACGCCGAGACGATCCTGTCGCTGCTCTCGTCGACGGGCAGCGAGGTCGAGGTGCTCGAGCCGGGCAAGGCGGGACGGGGCTCGATCGTGGCCCGCATCGAGGGCACCGACCCCAGCGCGCCGTCGCTGTGTCTCATGGGCCACCTCGACGTGGTCCCCGCCAACGCCGACACCTGGCGCCACGACCCGTTCGGCGGCGAGCTGATCGACGGCGAGGTGTGGGGACGGGGCGCGGTCGACATGCTCAACCAGACCTCGGCGATGGCCGTGGCCTTCAGCCGGCTGGCCCAGAGCGGCTTCCGGCCCAAGGGCGATCTCGTGTACTTCGGCGTGGCCGACGAGGAGGCGGGCGGACGCGACGGCGCCGGGGTGATGGTCGACCAGCACCGTGACCTGGTGGTCACCGACTACTGCCTCACCGAGGTGGGGGGCGCCATCGACAAGGCGGGACGGGTCTTCGTCGGCACGGCCGAGAAGGGTGGCGCGCCGGTGACACTCAGGGTCAAGGGGCGGGCTAGCCATGGCTCGGTCCCCTACGGATCCGACAACGCCCTCGTCACCGCCGCCGAGGTCGTCCGCCGCATCGCCGCCACGCGAGGGCCGAGCGACGTCATCGACACGTGGCGGCAGTGGGTGGCGGCTCAGAGCTACGAGCCCGAGCTCACCGCAACTCTCCTCGACCCCGACCGCCTGTGGGACGCGCTCCCGACCCTCGGCGGACTGGCCGGCAACGCCCACGCCTGCACCCACCTGACGGCGGCGCCGACGATGGTGCTGCCCGCCGATTCGCAGAAGATCAACATCATCCCCGACGAGGTCCGGCTGGTCGTCGACATGCGCCTCCTGCCGACCCAGGGCGAGGACGACGTGCGCGCCTTCCTCGACGACGCCCTCGGCGACCTGGCCGACCGGGTCGACGTGAAGATCCACTACGCCCACAGCGGCACGGCATCGGCCACCGAGACGCCGCTGTGGGAGTCGATGACGCGGGCGGTGCAGCAGGCCTACCCGTCCGCCACCCTGATGCCCTCGATGATGGCGGGCACCACCGACGCCCGTTGGTTGCGGCCGGCCGGGGTCACGACCTACGGCTTCGGCCTGCTCTCCGACAAGGTGAGCCCGTCCGACTTCTGGTCGCGATTCCACGGCAAGGACGAGCGCATCGACGTCGAGTCACTCCTCCTCTCGGTCGAGCTATGGGAGTGGCTGGCCCGCGACTTC
>JAUTXA010000122.1 GCA_030838265.1 Actinomycetota bacterium
GAGGTCGTCGAACTGCTTGATCTGCTCGAGGACGCTCGTCACCGGCACTAGCTCGTCGGCCGCCCCGTCGGCCATGAAGTAGGGCAGCGATCGGGCGTTGCCGATGAGGGGCTTGGTGTCGGGGTCGACGGCGCAGCGCCCGGTCTGCGACCCGCCCGAGCCGCGCACGGGGCCGTAGGCCCGGATGCCGCACGTCGGCGGTCCGGCGAGGGCCGCGGCATGGGCGAACAGGTCGGGGTGGTTGAGGCCGAGGTGGTAGGTGGCCCATCCGCCCATCGAGTACCCGGAGATGACGGTGCGCTCCGGGTCGAGGGCGTAGGTCGATGCCAGTTGGCTCCACACCTGCCAGAAGTCGACCTCGGCCTCGTCGTAGTACCAGCCGTCGGGACCGCGCCCGAGGGTGGTGGCGCAGATCGAGTGGCGCTGCTCGCAGGCCTGCTGGATGAACTTGGGGTTGATGGCCCCGTACTGGTTGTGCTGCTCGCTGAGCGAGTGAAGGATCCAGGTCAGCGGCACCGGAGCGGTTGCCGAGGCGTAGTCGGTCGGGACGTAGACGGCATAGGGCTGCAGGGGTCCGAGGAAGTTGGGCTTCAGGTCGCCGGCCCCGCCGCTGCTGGAGTCGTCGGCCACCACGCCGTCGCCGAGGTCGAGGCTCGACACGTACCAGCGGTTGCTGTAGCCGGAGGGCTGGGGCTCGGGCTGCTCGGTGCCGCCGGCGCGGGACGCATCGAGCGCGCCCCAGTCGATGGTCGACGAGAACGCCTCCACATCGCCGCTCGCCAGGTCTTGGCCCTGGGTGTTCTCCATCCAGTAGTTCTGGCTGGACGGCTCGTCGGCGATCGAGCGGAAGCCGACGTTGTAGACGGGCGGCTGGTTGGGAAGGGAGCCGTGGTCACTGTCGACGGGGGCGAAGGCCCGTCCCGTGGCATCGGCGACACCCGAAGCAAGGCGGACGGTGGACGTCGACCCCAGGGCGAGGGCCGACGCCGGCAGCCGGACGACGAACGACTTGGCGGTCGTGTCGATGGCGACCGAGCCGCCGATCGACGTGACGTCGGTCGCCGCGCCAGTGGCCGGGTCGACCACCCACGCCCAACCGCCCGACACGACGATGGCTTGGTCGATGCCGGGGGAGCGCACGCCGGCCGCGCCGGGCCAGGTCGACGCGCCCGTCGCCGGGTCGGCATCGGTGTCGATGGCCCACTCGGCGATCGGCGAGAACACGGCCGGGTCGGTCGAGGTCAGCGTCGTCCAGTCGACCCGCCAGTAGGTGTCGGTGCCGTCGCGGCCGACGCCGGTGCGGAAGATGTCGGCGCCGTTGTTGTGGGCCTCGGGCGACGCGTAGATGAAGGTCCCCTTGCTCGACGCGAGGCCGGCGACGGGGAAGGCGACCGGTCGACCGGCGGCGCCGTGGTCGTCGTAGAGGAAGTCCGTCCAGAAGGATGCGCCGTGGCTGACGCGGCCCGTCCCCGAGGTGCGGGGGGCGGCCTCGCCGAAGGGCCATCCGGCGGGCGAGGCGAGGGTGGGTTCGGCGACGTGGGCCGCGGCGGGGACGTTGGCGGGCAGGCCGCCCGGTGCGAGGGCCTTGGCCGCCGGTGTCGAGTGCAGGGCGCCGGCGAGCGGGGCAGCGAGGAGCCCGGCCGCGGCGAGGGCCACGGCCCGCAGACGTCGAGATTGAGGACGGATCATGAGGGCGCAGTTCCGATCTACCCGCAGGGGGCGTGCAGGTACTCATCTCCTCAATTCGGGCATGTTCGCCCGAACTCCTGCGCCGGGTAGCGTCGATCCCGATGTGCGGTCGATTCGTCGCTTCGTCCCCCACCACGGCCCTGGCCGAGGTGTTCGAGGTCGACGAGGTCAAGGCGCCCGAGCTCGAGGCTCGCTACAACGTCGCCCCGACCGACCAGGTCTACGCCGTCGCCGCCACCAAGGGCAGCCGCCAGCTCGGCACCTTCAAGTGGGGGCTGGTGCCGAGCTGGGCCAAGGATCCGTCCGTCGGCAATCGCATGATCAACCTGCGGGCCGAGTCGGTGTCCGAGAAGGCCAGCTTCCGCCGCACCCTGGGCAAGCGACGCTGCATCATCCCGGCCGACGGCTTCTACGAGTGGAAGGACATGGGGAAGGGGCGCAAGAAGCAGCCCTTCTTCATCCGCAGTACGAGCGGGGAACCGTTGGCGCTGGCCGGGCTGTGGGAGGTCTGGAAAGACCGCGACGACCAAGACGCCGAGTGGCTGCGGACGTGCACCATCATCACGACCGACCCCAACCGGCTGCTCGAGCCCATCCACGACCGCATGCCGGTGATCCTGGCGCCCGAGGTCTGGGACACGTGGCTCGACGAGGAGAATCACGACACCGACGCCCTGGCCGCCCTCCTGGTGCCCGCCCCCGACGACCTGCTCGAGCTCTACCCGGTGAGCACGGCGGTGAGCTCGGTCAAGAACGACGGCCCGGAGCTCATCCTCCCCCTCGAGGGTCACGAGGCCGACCGTGACGAGATTCACTCTTCACAGAATGCCAAGTGAGGGTTACCATTCTCGTATGGCTCGTCGTTCACTTCTGAACCGGATGGACAATCTGCTGCTGATCGTGGTGGCCGTCGTGGTGGGGCTGATCCTCTTCAACGTGGTCGGTGCCCTCTTCGGCCTCGTCTGGTTCCTCATCAAGCTGGCGCTGGCCACCGCGGTGATCGCCGCCACCTGGCGCCTGGTCGCGCACCGCCGCGATCGCGAGCTCGGCGGTCGCAACCGCGACCACGAGCTGCACTACTAAGCCCATCCCGCCCCGCCCCCCTGGTTCTGGCACCAGATGTGGTCGCTCTGGCGACCAGATCTGGTGCCAGAACCCAATGATGGGGGGTCGGGCTAGGGGGCGATGGTGTCGAAGGGGCGCAGGATGACGAGGGGGATGTCGCGCTCGGTCTTGGCCCGGTAGCCGGCGTAGCCCTTGAACATCTGGTCGAAGCGGGGCCACAGGCGATCGCGCTCCTCGGGAGTGGCGGTCGAGGCGCGGACCGCGATCTCTTGCCCGCCGATCTTCACGCTGGCCGCCGGGTCGTCGCGGAGGTTGAGGTACCAGGCCGGGTGATACGAGCGTCCCGCGTTCGAGGCCGCGACCACGTAGCTGCCGCCCTCCTGGATGTAGAAGAGCGGCGTGGTGCGGGGCTCGCCCGACTTGCGACCCAGCGAGGTGAGGATGAGCACCGGCGCGGAGCCGAACTTGCCGGTCACCCGGCCGTTCGTCAGGTTGAGGACGAAGCGGTGGGTCTGGCTGAAGGCCTTCTGCAGGCTGTTGTTGAACACTCTCGGCACGGCGACATCATCCTCCGTCGGCGAGGGCGGCGACCACCTCGTCGTGCAAAAGCCCGTTGGTCGTCACCGCTCCGCCGCCGGCCGCGGTGCGATTGCCGGCCACGTCGGTGAGCCGGCCGCCCGCCTCCTCGACGATCACGATGAGGGCGGCGAGGTCCCAGATCTTGGGGCCGGGCTCGATGGCCACGTCGACGGATCCCTCGGCTACGAGCACGTGGATCCAGAAGTCGCCGAAGCCGCGCGTCCGCCACACCCGCCGCTCCAGCGCCTCGAACCGAGCCCGCACGCCAGACGGCTCGAGGTCGACGTTGCTGTCATAGGCCAGGTGGGCGTCACCCAGCGCGGCGACGCGCGAGACGGTGATCGGGTCGCCGTCGGCGAATGACCCTTCACCCCGGCTGGCCCACCACCGCCGGCCCAGGGCCGGGGCCGAGGCCACGCCGACGACCATCTCACCGTTCTCCTCGAGGGCGATGAGGGTGGCGTAGACGGGGATGCCGCGCACGAAGTTGCTGGTGCCGTCGATGGGGTCGACGATCCAGCGTCGGGGGCCTTCGCCGCTGGCGCCCTCCTCCTCGCCGAGGACGGCGTCGGTGGGACGGGCGGCCGCCAGACGGGTGCGGATCATGTCCTCGACGGCCCGGTCGGCCTCGCTCACCGGCGTGAGGTCGGGCTTGGTGTCGACCACGAGGTCGCGGGCCCGGAACCGGGCCAGGCTCAGGCGGTCGGCTTCGTCGGCCAGGTCGAGGGCCAGCTCGAGGTCGGGGTGCACGACGGAGCCGAACCTGGACCTGGTGGGTCGGTCAGTCGAGGTCGGCGGTGGCGCTCGACCGGGCGAGGGCCTTGACCACCGAGGCGTGGATGCCGGCGGCGTCGAGCCCGAGGCGGGCGTGGATGGCGTCGGGCGTGGCCGCGGCCGGGATGTACTCGGGCGGGGTGCCGAGCACCAGCACCGGGGGAGCCTGGCCGCCCTCGTCGAGCGACGCGATGGCATCGGCCATGAACGACCCGGCTCCGCCGACGCGCAGCCCGTCCTCGATGGTGACGACGAGGGGATGGCGGGCGGCGTCGGCCACCAGGGCGGGGTCGAGGGGCTTGACCACCCGGACGTCCCACACGGTGGCTTCGATGCCGGCGGCGGCCAGCAGGGTGGCGGCTCCCTCGGCGGCCTCGAGCATCTTGCCCACGGCCAGCAGGCAGACGTCGTCGCCGGCGCGGGCCTTCCGGGCCTTGAGGCCGGAGCCGACCTGCGAGTCGTCGACCTGGCGGGCCACGCCGCGGGCGTAGCGGACGGAGGACGGGCCATCGAGCTCGAGGGCGGTGGCCATCATCACGCCGACTTCCTGAGCCGAGGACGGGGCGAAGATCGTCATCCCCGGGATCTTGAGGCAGAGGCCGAGGTCGAGCACCCCGTGGTGGCTGGGGCCGTCGGGCCCGGTGATGCCGGCCCGGTCGAGGGCGAAGACGACGGGCAGGCCGTGGAGGCCGACATCGAGGTTGGCCTGGTCGAAGGCCCGGGCGAAGAAGGTCGAGTAGTCGGCGACCACCGGGGGCAGGCCGGTCATGGCCATGCCGGCCGCGGCCGTGACGGCGTGGGCCTCGGCGATGCCGACGTCGTGGAAGCGGTCGGGGAAGCGAGCCTCGAAGGGCAGCAGGCCGGTGGGCCCGGGCATGGCCGCGGTGATGGCGTGGACCTGGGGGTGCTTCTCGCCCAGCTCGACCATGGCGGTGGCGAAGGCCTCGGTGTAGCCCTTGGGCTTGGCCCAGTCGGCGGGCGGGCCGGTCTCGGGGTCGAAGACGGGCGCGTCGTGCAGGCACTTCTCGTCGTCGTCCTCGGCCGGGGCGTACCCCCGTCCCTTCTGGGTGAGGACGTGCACCACGATCGGGCCCTCGTAGGTCGAGGCGTGGCGCAGGGCCTGCTCCATCCCGGCCACGTCGTGACCGTCGATGGGCCCGACGTAGCGGACGCCGAGCGACTCGAAGAAGGCGGTCGGCTCGAGGACCTCGCGCAACGCGGCCTTGACGCCCTGGAGGCTCGAGTAGGCCAGCTCACCCATCACCGGCATCTCGCGCAGGGCCTGCTCGAGGCGCTCGCTCAGGCGCATGTAGCCCGGGTGCATCCGCAGGCGGCTGACGCCCTCGCTCATGCGGGAGATGGTGGGGGCGTAGGAGCGCCCGTTGTCGTTGAGGATGATGAGGACGCGCTTGCCGCTGTGGCCCAGGTTGTTGAGGCCCTCGAAGGCCAGGCCCCCGGTCATCGACCCGTCGCCGATGATGGCCACGACCTTGCGCTCGGCCCCGCTCTCCTCGACGCCGGTGGCGATGCCGTGGGCGTAGCTGAGGATGGTGGAGGCGTGGCTGTTCTCGACCCAGTCGTGCTCGGACTCGGAGCGGCTCGGGTAGCCCGAGAGGCCGCCCTCCTGCCTGAGGGTGGCGAACTCGGCCCGGCGCCCGGTGACGATCTTGTGGACGTAGGCCTGATGGCCGGTGTCCCACAGGATGATGTCGCGAGGCGAGTCGAACACCCGGTGGACGGCCAGGGTCAGCTCGACGGCGCCCAGGTTCGAGCCCAGATGCCCGGCGGTGACGGCGACCGTCTGGACGATGAACTCTCGGATCTCACTGGCCAGCATCTCGAGCTCGGCTGCGTCGAGGGCCCGCAGGTCGGCCGGGCTGTTGATGGTCTCGAGCAGCATGCGCCTCCAACGGTAGTCCGGTTCTTCCTTTTGTACGGAGCCGAGCGGTGCAGTGGTTGTGCCTTTTTGGTGCAGGCGGCGGACAGACGCGTGATGAGTCCTTTACGACCGGGATTGTGTGCCGATAGGAGGGGGTGAACGAACCGCTGACGCGGAAGCAGGTCGGACAGGTCGGCGGCGCCCTGTTCGTTGGCTCGGGCGCCCTGACGCTGGTCAGCCCCTTCATGCCTACGCCACCGGGCTTCGAGCGGACCGGGGTCTTCGCCATCGGCGTGCTCGCCCTGGTCGCCGGCCTCGGCATGTGGAAGCTCCCGTGGGAGCGCTGGCCCCGGTGGGCCAGCCTCACCGTCGTCCCCTTTGCCCTGGCCCTGATCGGGCTGCACAACTACTGGGGCGGCCAGGACCCCTACCGCTACACCATCTTCTTCATGGTCTGCTTCGCCTGGCTGGGCATGTCCCATCGGCGGGGCGTGTCATCGGCCTTCGCCCCGCTCCTGGCGGTCGGCTACCTCGTCCCGCTGGCCGCCACCCATCACCCGGTCTGGGCCGTGAGCTCGGCGGCCTACGCCGTCCCCCTCTGCGCCTTGATGGGGGAGACGCTCTCGTGGTTCGCCGACCAGCTGGGCCAGGCCCAGGGAGCGTTGCGCCACAGCGAGGAGCGCTTCCGGTCGCTGGTGCAGAACGCGGCCGACATCATCGCCGTGGTCGACGCCGAGGGCGTCCTGCTCTACGACTCCCCGGCCGCGGCCCGCCTGCTGGGCTACGACCACGAGCAGCTTCCCGGCTCGAACGTCATGGAGCTGGTCCATCCCGACGACCACCAGCCCGTGGCCGCGGCGTTCGACGAGGTCCTGGCCCGCCCCGGCGCGGCCACCACCCTCGAGCTGCGCACCCGCCACGTGGACGGCCAGTGGAAATGGTTCGAGGCCACCCTCACCAACCTCATCGACGAGCCCAGCGTCAACGGCATCGTGGCCAACCTCTCGGATGTCACCGATCGCCGCCTCTCAGCGGAGCGCCTGGCCCACCACGCCTATCACGACGTCCTCACCGGCCTCCCCAACCGGGCCGCCTTCCTCGGCCGCCTCGAGCGGGTCGTGCAGCGGGCCGCGACCGACGGCACCGAGCTGGCTGTCCTGTTCCTTGACCTCGACGGGTTCAAGGTGGTCAACGACACGTTGGGCCACGAGTCCGGAGACCGCCTCCTGGCCCAGGTCGCTCATCGCCTGACCCCGGCCGTGCGACCGGGTGACGTGTTCGCCCGGCTGGGCGGCGACGAGTTCACCATCCTGTTGGACGGGGTCGACGACCCAGCGGTGCCGGCCCGAGTGGCCCAGCGCCTCATTCGCAGCCTCGAGGCCGCGTTCGACGTCGACGGCCACGAGGTCTACCTGTCGTGCAGCATCGGCATCGCCCTCGGCCAGGGCCGCAACTCGACCGAGGAGCTGCTGCGCCAAGCCGACCTCGCCATGTACCGGGCCAAGGACCGCGGCCGTTGCCGCTACGAGGTCTTCGACGAGACCTTGGCCGAGCACGCCCAGCTGCGGCTCGCCCTCGAGGCCGATCTTCGCCACGCCGTCGAGAGGGGCGAGCTCCGCGTCGACTACCAGCCCGAGGTCAACCTCGAGAGCGGCGATGTGGTGGGGGCCGAGGCCCTCGTCCGCTGGGCCCATCCCACGCGCGGCGACATGGGGGCCATGGACTTCGTCCCCGTCGCCGAGGAGACGGGCCTCATCGGCGCGGTCGGTCGTTGGGTGCTCGAGCAGGCCTGCCAACAGGCGGCGGTCTGGCACGCCGAGCTCGGCTCCGCCGCGCCGCGCATGTCGGTCAACGTCTCGGGTCGCCAGCTCCAGGACCACCGCTTCCCTCTCGAGGTGGCGAGTGTGCTGCGCCGCACCGGCCTGCCCGCCTCGCTCCTCACCCTCGAGATCACCGAGAGCGTGCTGATGGACGACGCCGAGCTGACCATGTCGGCGCTGCGAGCCCTCAAGACGCTCGGCGTCGAGCTGGCCATCGACGACTTCGGCACCGGCTACTCGTCGCTGGCCTACCTTCAGCTCTTCCCCGTGGACTGGATCAAGATCGACCGCTCCTTCGTCGAGGTGATCGTCTCGCCCAGCGAGGAGACGCCGATCATCTCGGCCATGGTGGCCATGGCCCGCAGCCTGGGGATGGAGGTGGTGGCCGAAGGCATCGAGTCGGTCGCCCAGCTCGAGACCCTGCGCATGTTGGGGTGCCGCCGAGCCCAGGGCTACCTCTTCGGACGGCCCGGGCACCCCGACGTCATCGCCCAGCAGCTGCGGGTCGCGCCGGTCGGGGCCTGAGCCCGCCGTCATTGGTTTTGGCACCAGATCTGGTCGCGGGGGCGACCAGATCTGGTGCCAAAACCTCTTCGGGGGTCTAGTGGTCGCGGCCGGCCACGAAGTGGGCCAGCTCGACGAGGTGGGTGACGGCGACGGGGGCGAGCGAGGAGCGGCCGATGGCGTCGATCGCCTCGGATGCCAGCCGGTCGATGGCCCCTTCGATCTCGGCCCGGGCCCCGGTGTCGATGAGGACGGCCTGGATGTCGACCACCTCGTCATCGCTCAGGTCGGGCGAGCCGAAGCGGGTCTCGAGCAGCGTGACGGCCGCGCCCTCGGCCCTGATGCGGGCCGCGGCGTAGAGCGGCGTGGGCTTGCCTTCGCGCAGGTCCTCGCCCACCGGCTTGCCGGTCACGGTGCTGTCGCCGAAGGCGCCGAGCAGGTCGTCGCGCAGCTGGAAGGCCTCGCCCAGCGGCATGCCGTAGGCGGTGAGCTCGGGCTCGAGGTCGGCGAAGCGCCCGGCCAGGGCCGCCCCGAGGTGGAGGGGTCGCTCGACGGTGTACTTGCCGGACTTGTACTGGCTGATGCGGCGGGTGACCTCGGGGTCGTGCTCGTTGCGGGCGGTGCCGACGAGGTCGAGATACTGGCCGATGTTCACCTCGAGCCGCAGCTGGTTGAACACCTCGAGCGCCTCGGGCGACGCCCCGGCCAAGAGGATGTCGGCGTAGACGAAGGCCAGGTCGCCGACCAGGATGGCGACGCCCTCGCCGAAGCGCCGCCCCTCGCCCCGCCACTGGGCGAGGGTGTGGCGATCCTCGAACGTGACGTGGATGGTGTCGAGCCCCCGCCGTCGCGACGAGCCATCCATGATGTCGTCGTGGATGAGGGCGAAGGTGTGCAGCAGCTCGAGGGCCGCGCCCGCGGCCACCACCCGCCCATCGTTCGGGTCGCCGCCCGCGCCGACGAACGCCCAGTGACAGAAGGCGGGGCGAAGGCGCTTTCCACCGGCGAGGACGAGGTCGCGCAGGGCGCTGAGCGGCGCGTCCAGTTGCGGGTCGATGTCGGCCCATCGCGCGATCTCGGCGTCGAGCAAGGCCGCCATGCGGGCATCGACCGGCGCGCCGATCGAGCTCAGTGCGGCGGGGACGGTCGCAGTGGTGGACGAGGACATGGCGTTCGGGATCGATGCTAGGCGTCGTGAGCGAATAGGTTCACCCCCATGCCTGGCCTCTTCGACCTCAGCGGACACGTCGCCCTGATCACCGGCGGCAACAGCGGCATCGGCCTCGGGATGGCCGAGGGCCTGGCGTCCTGCGGCGCCGACGTCGCCATCTGGGGGACCAACCAGGCCAAGAACGAGGCGGCCGAGAAGCAGCTGGCGGCGCATGGCACCAAGGTGGCCGCCTTCCGGTGCGACGTGGGCGAGGAGTCCGAGGTCGACGCCGCCTTCGCCGCAACCCTCGAGACCTTCGGGCGCGTCGACTCGTGCTTCGCCAATGCCGGCATCGGCGGCGGAGCGCCTTCGTTCACCCAGCTCACCCTCGAGGAGTGGCGGCGGGTCACGCGCGTCAACCTCGACGGCGCCTTCCTCACCCTTCGGGCCGCGGCCCGCCACATGGTCGAGCGCGGCGGCGGCGGCAGCCTGGTCGTGACATCGTCCCTCGCCTCGATCGAGGGGGCGCGCAACCAGCACTACGCCGCCACCAAGGGCGGGGTCAACGCCATGATGCGGGGGCTGGCGGTCGAGCTGGCCCGGTACGAGATCCGCTGCAACTCCATCCTGCCGGGATGGATCGAGACACCCATGACCGACGGCGTCCTCTCGTGGGATCGCTTCATCGAGAAGGTCCTCCCCCGCGTGCCGATGCGGCGCTGGGGCGAGCCGTCGGACTTCGCCGGCGCCGCCGTCTACCTGGCCAGCCCGGCCTCGAAGTACCACACCGGCGACACCCTGGTCATCGACGGCGGCTACGCCGTCTTCTAGGCCGTCTTCTAGAAGGGCTTACAGGGCGGCGGGTTGGGCGGCCTTTGGGGTGCGGAGCGAGATGCGGCGGGTGATCTCGCGTCCGACGAGATAGCCGCCGCCGAAGACGGCGACGCCGCCGGCCGCGTCGAGGATGAAGTGGTTGGCGGTGACGACGATGACGAAGAGGGTGATGAACGGGTAGGCGACCATCAGGGCCTTTGACCAGCGATGGCGAAGGGCGGGGTAGAGGACGAAGGCGCACCACGACGACCAACCGAAGTGCAGGCTGGGCATCGCCGCGTACTGGTTCGAGACCTTCTGCATGGCCCCGGAGTCGAAGTTCCAGAGGCCGCCGACCGACTTCAGCGTGTCGACGAAGTGGTAGTGCACGCCGGAGGGGAACTCGTAGAGCAGCCGCGGCGGCAGCAGTGGGAAGAAGGCGAACCCGAGCAGCGCCAGGGCCGTCATGCAAGCCAGGGTGTTGCGCCAGAGGGGGTAGCGCTCGGGCATGCGCCGGAAGCAGTACACGAGGGCGACGATGGTCACGATGAAGTGGGCCGAGCCGTAGAAGTTGTCGGCGATCCAGACCAGCCAGCGGGCGTGGCGCAGGAAGATCTCCTGGATCCCGTGCTCGACGAAGATGTGCAGGGCCCGCTCGGCGGCGATGATGCGGCGGGCGTTGTGGAAGGCGTGCTCGGGCCCCGCCCCCTTGACGCCCGCGTTGCGGACGGCGGAGTACACGCCGTAGAAGACGAGCACGTAGAGGACCTCCCGCCACCAGCGCAGGCGGGGATGTCTGGGAGGTGAGTCGGTCACGCCTCGATCGGCGTGCGGACGCCCGAGCGCGAGCGGCTGCCCAAGGCAAAGGCGGGAGCCCCGAGCAGGCTCACCCCCAGGTTGACGAAGTAGATGAGCAGGCCGAGGGCCACGGCGTCGGCACTGGCCACGCCCAAGGGGTGCAAGAAGAAGACCAGCGTGGCCTCCCGGGTGCCGAGACCGCCGATGGTTATGGGCAGGACCTGCACGATGGCCACGACGGGGAAGTAGGCGAGCACCGCCGTCCACCCCACGGGCAGGCCCATGGTGTGCACGGCGAAGAACACCGCCACCATCACGGCCAGTTGGTAGGCGACCGAGGCGGTGAGCACCTCGACGGCCAGGCCCGGGTGGTGGCGCATGCGGTCGAGGCCCAGGTGGATGGCCCCCGTGAAGCGGCGCCACCCGTCGGCGCTCGACAGGCGACCCCCGACGCTGGGGCTGCCGGCCAGGAACAGGACGATGGCCAGCAGCAGCAGGGTGAAGAGGGCGACCGTCAGTGCGGTGTGGCTGGCGGGGCCGGGTCGCCCGGTGAGCAGGCCCCGGTTGCCGACGATGGCCAAGAGGGTGAGGAGCGGGAGCACCAGCCAGCCGCTGAGGCGCTCGATGATCACCGACGCCGTGGTGCCCGGCGTGTCGTGGTTGGTGCTCGACAGCCGGCTGATCCGCAGCACGTCGCCGCCGATGGTGGACGGGAGGAAGTTGCCAACGAAGAGACTGGCCAGATAGTGACGAAGGAGCGCCGGGTAGCTGGATTCGAGGTCGAGGGCGGCCAGCACCCGATGCCAACGCAGAGCCGACAGGGTCACGCCGGTGAGGGCCATCGCGAAGGTGGCCACCAGCCAGGCGAAGGTCGAGGCGTGCAACGGCGGCAGGTGGAGCTCGTGGAGGTCGACGTGGGTGGCCAGCCAGCCCAGCATCAGCACGCTGCCGGCGATGCGTAGGACAGGGGCGGCCGTCTTCAATCGCTGCACGCTGCCCTCCCCCTTTCGACCCTGGTTAGGGTACCCGCCTGCGGTCCGAACGGGGACCGGAAGGATCGGTGCCCACCCTGCTCAGAATTCGTCGCCATTGTCGTCGATTCGACGTCGATTCGATGCCAATGGGTCGCTCGGGGTTGGCCCGTCGATGGGCCCGGGCCGGCGTCGCTCTCGTGCTGGCGGGGTCGAGCCTCAGTGCCTGCGCCGGTCACCGCGACCCACCCGAGGCGGTGGTGGCCCAGGCCCCGACGAAGACCCTTGCCGCCCGCCGGGCCCAGGTGGCGGTCGCCACCCCGACCGGCACCCTGACTGGCGTCCTCTCGCCCTCGGCGGCGGGCGGCACGATCGGCAGCCACCTGGTCGAGCCCGGGGCGGCCGCCGGCTCGCTTCCCGAGCTGCTCGCCGCCAGCCCCTACCTCGCCATCGACCTGGTGCGGGGACGGACCCGCGTCGAGACCTACGGCGGCGCCGAGGTGAGGGGCCACTCCACCTTTCGCTACGACCTCGACGTGTCACCGGCCGACGCCCTCGGCCTGGCCCCCGAAGGACGCCGGCCCGCCATCCGGGCCCTCATGGCCCAGATGCGCTCGCCCACCCTCTTCGTCGACGTGTGGGTCGACGAGCGGGGCCGCCTGCTGCGCGTCCAGCTTCCGGCCGACCCCAACGAGAAGCGACCCGGCTACCTGGGCGGCAAGCTCGTCGCCTTCGTCACCGTCGACCTGTTCGGCTTCCAATAGCCTCACCCGCAGGAGGTCTCCATGCGCACTCGCAGGATCGATGTCGGTGAGGTGACCCTCGAGGTGGCCGAGGCCGGCGAGGGCGGACGGCCTTTCATGCTCGTCCACGGCTTCGGCGGGGCCAAGGAGGACTTCCTTCCCTACCTCGACCTGCTCGCCGCCATGGGCTGGCATGCCGTGGCGCCCGACCTGCGGGGCCACGGGTCGAGCGAGCAGCCCGACGACGAGGGGGCCTACAGCCTCAAGACCTTCTCGGCCGACCTCATCGCGTTGGCCGAGGCGCTCGGCTGGCCGACCTTCACCCTGCTGGGCCACTCGATGGGCGGGATGGTGGTGCAGGTGCTGGCCCTCGACCACGGCGAACGCCTCGATGCCCTCATCCTGATGGACACCAGCCCTGACACTCCCGACGGGTTCGACCCGGCCATCATCGACCTGGGCCAGCAGGTCGTGCGGGAGGGCGGCATGCCGATGCTCGTGCAGGTGACCAAGCAGATCGAGGACCCCCTGTCGTCACCCGCCCATCGGCGGCTGGTCGCCCAGCGCCCGGGCTACGGCGACTGGAGCGACGGCAAGACCCTGGCCGCCTCGCCGTCGATGTGGCTCAGCATGTCGGGCCAGCTCATCGCCCAGGACGACCGCATCGAGCGCCTGGCCGATCTCAGGCTGCCCGTCCTCGTGATGGTGGGGGAGCTCGACGCCCCGTTCATCGCCCCGTGCCGGCGGATGGCCAAGGCCATCCCCAACGCCCGGCTCGTCGAGATCCCCGACGCCGGCCACTCGCCTCAGTTCGAGA
>JAUTXA010000125.1 GCA_030838265.1 Actinomycetota bacterium
ACCCGCCCTCGCTCCTTTCGCGGTGTGGGCGGCGTGGCAGGTCGTCCTGCACTCGTGGTGGGGCCGATACCCGGTGCGGGCAGGCGGAAGCAACGTCGGCCTCCCCTTCGCCGGGGTCTCGCGGATCATCGACGACAACCTCCGCTACCACCTGCACAGCCATCGACTGGTGCTGTTCGAAGTGGGTCTGGTGCTGGCCATCGCCGCCGCCACCGGCTGGTTGCTGCCCCGCTCCCGCGCCCTCGTGAGCGAGCGCACGGCATGGGTCTTGTCGATGGTCCTCGTGCTGTGCCTCACCGGCCTCGTCTGGGTCGAGGGAGACGCGTCGTTCCGGGCCTTGGCCGAGACCATGGGGGTCGGCGTGGTCATCCTGCTCGGGGTCAAGGCCCGATTGGCCGATGCCGCTCTGCTGGCCGGGAGCGGCCTTTGGGTCCTCGTCGCCCTCCTCCACCTTCGAGCGGCGTAGCCGACCGGGCCCATCGGTACCCGGAAGGGTCCCTCGGTTCTCTACCCTGACCCGATGCGCATCGCGCTCGTCGGCCCGACCTACCCCTACGGGGGCGGCGTGGCCCAGCACACCACGGCGCTGGCCCACGAGCTCGCGGCGCGCGGCCACTCCGTGGTCATCGAGTCGTGGTCGAGGCAGTACCCGGAGCTCCTCTATCCCGGTCGCCAGCGCGTCGTCGAGCCCGACCTCCCGATCTTCGCCGACACGCGCTACGACCTGGCCTGGAACCGGCCCGACAGCTGGTGGCGGGTGGGCCGCCGGCTCGGCGACGACGCCGACATCGTGGTGCCGGTGCTCGTCACGCCGTGGCAGGCCCCGGCCATCGCCACCCTGGTCCGGGCCGTCCATCGGAGGACGCCGGTCGTGGTCGTCTGCCACAACGTCGCCCCTCACGAACGGCGGGTGACCGACTCGGTGCTGACTCGCCTGGCCTTGGCCCGAGCCGACGGTGTGCTGGTGCACGGCGACGAGGAGCGGGGACGAGCGAGCCTGCTCACGAGCGCGACCATCCGGTCGGCCCCCTTGCCGCTGCACCTTCCGGGCGGAATCGAGGGCCAAGGCGATCGAGGGCCGCGGGCGACGGCCACCCAGCGCCGGTTGTTGTTCTTCGGGTTGGTTCGCCCCTACAAGGGCGTCGATGTGCTGCTGCGGGCCCTGGCGGTCGGCCCCTCCGACGTGAACCTGGTCGTGGCCGGCGAGTTCTGGGGCGGCGTCGACGCCACGGCTGCGCTGGTGGACGAGCTCGGGCTCGGCGACCGGGTTGAGCTGCGGCCGGGCTACGTCGACGCCAGCGACATCGCGGCCCTGTTCGCCGAGGCCGATGCCCTGGTGCTCCCCTACCGTCATGCCACCGCCACCCAGAACGTGGCCCTGGCCCACCACCACGGCCTGCCGGTGGTCGCGACCCGCGCCGGCACTCTGCCGGTCGAGGTGCAAGACGGCGTCGACGGCTTGCTGTGCGAGCCCGACGACGTCAAGGGCCTGGCCGCCGCCCTCGACAACCTGTATCGACCGGGCGTGCTCGACCGCCTGCGAGCGGGGATCACGACGCCCGACGCCGGTCGGCGGTGGGACGTCTACGTCGACCGCCTGCTGGGCCTCGCTTCACTACCCTGATCGGCGTGGCGGCGATCCCGGACGACCCGCCCCTGAGTCGCAGTCGCGGCCGGCTCCTTCTCTCCGTCGCCTTCGCCTGCATCCTGGTGATCGCCGTCCTGGTCGCGGTGGCCCGGGCGTGGCACGGCGTCGGCACCAGCCTCCGACACCTCAGCCTGGCCACGTTGGCCGAGGCCGAGCTCGTGGTGCTCGCCGGCCTCGTGGCCGGTTTGCTGGCCTGGCGGACGATCCTGATCGACCTCGGATCCGAGGTCTCCGTCCCCGCCGCCGCTCGCATCTTCTTCACCGGCCAGCTCGGCAAGTACCTGCCGGGGTCGGTCTGGCCGGTCCTCACCCAGATGCAAATGGGGAAGGCGGCCGGCCTCGACCGGACGCGCGTGGCGGTGGCTTCGACCCTGTCGCTGGCCATCTCGCTCATGACGGGGCTGCTCGTCGGCCTCCTCGCCGTCGGTCACGCCGTTCACGACGGGCCTCGAATCGCGGCGCTGTGCATCGTGGTCATCAGCCCGCTCGTCGTCCTGGTCGCACGCCCCGCCCTGGTGACCCAGGCCGTCGACCGGGCCCTGCGGCTGGTCAGACGGCCGCCCCTTGGTTGCTCACTGTCGCGACGAGGCGTGGTCGTGGTGCTGACTTGGTCGATCGCCGTCTGGGTGTGTCATGGCGCGCAGGCGTGGATCCTGTTGCGGGCCTTCGGCGCCTCGGGTCGGGCCCTCCCGCTGTTCGCCACGGGTGGCTTCGCTCTGGCCACGGTCGTCGGCGTCCTCGTCCTCGTCGTACCGGCCGGCGCGGGGGCGCGCGAAGGCGCCCTCGTCGCCCTGTTCTCGACCGTCGTGGCGCCCAGCACGGCGACCGCCTTCGCCCTCGTCTCACGGATGGTCTTCACCTCAGCCGATGCCATCGCCGCCGCTCTGGCCTCGATCGCGGTCCGGTTCTCCGGCGACGACGAGAGCGACGGTGGCACCGGCGGCGACCTGGCCACCGACTCGCCATCCGGCCTCCGGTAGGGTCGCCGCTCGCCCGTGCCCGCCTCTCATCTCGCCGATCGCGTCGTCAACTACCTCGGCCACCGGGTCCATGTCGTGCGCAGCCGGGAGGTCAGGACCCTGCTGGCTTGGGCCGGCGACCTGGGCGGGGCCCGGCTCCTCGACGTGGCCGGCGGCGACGGGTACTGGGCATCGGTTGCCGCCCGCCGAGGCGCGGCGGCCACCTGCCTCGACCTCGATCGTCCCAAGCTCGATCGAGGGCGACGACTCGAACCGCGGCCCGGCCTGGTCGAGGGCGATGCCCTCGGTCTGCCGTTCCCCGATCAGTCCTTTGACGTCGTGCTCTCGGTCTGCGCCATCGAGCACTTCGACGACGGTCCAGCCTCGACCGCCGAGATGGCTCGCGTCCTTCGCCCCGGCGGTCGTCTCGTGATGTCGGCCGACAGCCTCGGTCGGGCCTCCGAGTGGCCGTCGCTCATGGAGGCGCACCGCCGGCGCTACCACGTGCAGGCCACCTACACCCACGCCTCGTTGACGTCCGCCCTCGGCGAGCAAGGATTCGACGTCGAGAAGCACAGCTACCTCTTCCGCAGCCGACTGGCCGAGCACCTCTATCTCGCCCTGTCGGCCAGGGGCGGGCGGATGGGGTGGAACCTGGCCGCGCCTCTCGCCCCCGTCGTGGCCGCGTCGGACCGCGTGACCCCCAACGACCAGGGGAGCGTGGTCCTCATCGCGGCGCGAAAGGCCTGAGGGGGGACTCCCGTCAGGACGTGGGAGGCCGGAGGAGGCTGGGCACGATCTCGCCGATCGGTCCCCGCAACACGGCGTCGGCCCAGTCGTCGAACGCCGTCTCCTCGCCGTTGACGATGACGAGGGTCGCGCCGTGGTTGCGGGCCACGGGAACGATGCCCGCCGCCGGGTAGACGGTGAGGGTCGACCCGATGGCGAGGAGAAGGTCGCAGCTCTGCGCCGCCGCCTCGGCCCGCACGATGTCATCGGGTCGCAGGTTCTGTCCGAAGCTGATGGTGTCGGACTTGAGGATGCCGCCGCAGCTGCGACAGGGCGGATCGTCCTCGCCCGCTCGCACCCGAGCGAGGGCCCGTTCCATCGGCGCCCGATCGCCGCACTCCCAACACATGACGGTGCGGGCGTTGCCGTGGATCTCGACGATGCGCGACGGGCTGATCCCAGCCAAGGCGTGGAGACCGTCGATGTTCTGAGTGACCAGCATGTGCAGCTGGCCGCGGCGCTCGAGCTCGGCGATGGCGAGATGGGCGGCGTTGGGCTGGGCGTCCCAGATCGGTGAGGTCAGGCGGTTCTGCCACGATCGCTTCCGGATGTCGGGGTCGGCCAGGTAGTGCTGCAGGGTCGCCGTCTTCTCGGCCTCGGGGTCCTTGGTCCACACGCCGTTGGGCCCGCGGAAGTCGGGGATGCCGGAGTCGGTCGAGATGCCCGCACCGGTGAGGACGAGGACGCGCTGGGCTCGCTCGATCCAGCCCCGAACCTCGGGAATTGTCGGGTCGGCCCGCTCCTCCACGCCGTCAGCATCGCGCCGGAGCGAGATCTGCGTTGACGGGACGGGTTGGGAATGAAATGCTCTGAAACATCACGAGATCACTTCCCCCTCGACTCGTTGCCGTGCATCCCTTCCCGGAGGCCCTCATGCCCCCTCTCCCGCTCGCAACCACCCTCGCACCGTCAGAGACGCTGCTCATCCGGCCGTGGCCCGACGCCGTGATCGACTCGCTGGGCCACGACCCCCGCTCCTCCTACGTCGAGACCTTCTGGCTGGGGATCCTCGGCCCTTCGACGACCTGGCTCCTCCGCCGCCTGGCTGCCGGTCTCGAGGATTCCCCGGCCGGCTTCGACCTCGACCTAGCCGAGACCGCCCGCCGTCTCGGGCTGGGCGACAAAGGCGGGCGCAACTCGCCCTTTGTCCGGGCCCTGTCGCGGTCGGTCCAGTTCGAGCTGGCCCAGCTCCAGGGCGACGACACCCTGGCGGTGCGGCGCAAGCTCCCGCCCCTGAACCGGCGCCAGACCTTGCGGCTCCCGCCCAGCCTCCAAGCCGCCCACCAGGCCTGGCAGGAGGCCCAGATCGGTCGGGCCGGCGTCGAGCAACAACGCCGCCGGGGCCGTCAGCTCGCCTTGTCGCTGCTCGAGCTGGGCGAGGATCTCGAGACCGCGGAGCGCCAGCTCAACCGGTGGAGGTTCCACCCCGCCATGGCTCGTGAGTGCTCGGCCTGGGCGTGGGACCGGCACCGAATGGCCGAAGCGGCCGCCTCGGCCCTCGACGATTGAGGGCTCCGGCCCGGGGTGGGGCTAGTTCGTCTGGAACTCGAGTTTTGACCCGATAGGGCCATACCGCCACTTTTGCCCGTCTCGTAGGTTGACAAGATGCGCATCGGCGGAGCTCACTCTTCCCGGGCCGCGGCCCTCGTCGTCATCCTCGCCCCGCTCCTGGTCGCCCTCAACGCGGTGGTGGCGTCACCGGCTCTGGCCTCGAAGGCCGCGGCCGCGGCCGTACCGGCAGCGACGTGGTCGACGGGAACGACCAGACATCCACCCAAACCGCGGTGTGCCGGCCAGCACGAGGTGCCGCTCCTGGGGGGCGGGACGGTCTGCGTCCACGGCGACGACACGGCCGCTCGCTTCCACATGAGCCGGGATGAGGCGCGGCGCTCGGTCCGGACCGCCCGGTCTGCGGCCGGCAACGACTCGGCCGCCACCGTGACCGACCCCAGCACCGGCACCATCCACTGCTACGGCAACGGAGCGGACGGGGCGCGGGTCCAGGCCATCTACGTTCACTACGCCGGCGGCGTCGATCAGGGATCGGCCGTCGATGCTGGCATCGCGGCCGACGCGGCCGCGGCCGACGGAGTCTTTGACTCCAGCGCTGGGCAGAGCGGCAGCAACCGCCACATCCGCTGGCTCACCACCGCCGGTTGCGCGCTCAACATCTTGCATGTCCAACTGCCGTCCGGGGCGGACGCCAGCTTCACCGCCACCATCAACGCTTTGCGCGCCCTCGGAGCCGAGTACCAGCGGCCCGACCGCCATTATGTGATGTGGGCGCAGGCGGCCGCCGTCTGTGGCATCGGGACGTCGTTCAACGACGACACGGCCAGCTCCGAGGCAAACCAATCCAACCTCAACGCGGGCTACGCCCGCGTCGACCTGGCGTGCTGGAACTTCTTCACGGTGTCCCACGAGCTCACCCACACCCTTGGCGCCGTGAACACGACCTCGCCCCACCACACCAACTACGGCCACTGCTACGACGAGTCCGAGGTCATGTGTTACGCCGACGGCGTCGGGAGCGTCATGCAGCAGGTCTGCCCGCTGACCAACGAGAACTTCCTCGACTGCAACCACGACGACTACTTCAACGCCGGCACGACTGTCACCGGCTACCTGTCGACCCACTGGAACACGGCCAACAGCCCCTTCCTGAGCTCGCTCGACGGCTCGACCAGCGTCATCACCGCCAACGGGACATTGCACGCCTTGACGCCGACGCGCCTGCTGGACTCCCGCCCCGGGCACCCGGCGATCATCTCCGGCCTCGGACCGCTCTACGGCGCGGGCAGCATCCTGGTGGCCGGCCTGGCGGGCGTGCCCTCGAGCCATGCCGCCGCCGCCGTCCTCAACGTCACCGTCACCGGCGCCACCGCGCCCGGGTACCTCTCCGTCTTCCCCTACAACAACACCGAGACCCCGCCCAACGCGTCGAACCTCAACTTCGGCCCGGGGCAGACGGTGCCCAACCTCGTGGTGGTCCCGCTCGGCGGCGCGGGCTCGAATTACCCCGGCTTCGTGTCGCTGTTCGCCAGCGGCTCTGGTGGGCCGAACGTCATCATCGATGTGCTGGGGTGGTTCGCCGACAGCTCGGGGGTCGGCATTCCCGGCGGCCATTACAACGCCATCGCCCCGGCCCGCGACCTCGACACCCGCACGGGCGTCGGTCACGTCGGTGCGGTCGGCCCCGGCCAGTCGATCAACCTCAAGGTCACGAACGTCAATGGCGTTCCTGCGGACCACGTCTCGGCGGTCATCCTCAACGTCACGAGCACCGGCGTGACCGCTCCCTCATACGTCACGGTGTGGCCCACTGGGGTGACCAAACCAACGGCGTCGAACCTGAACCTGTCACCCGGCGTCACCGCTCCGAACCTCGTCCTCGCCCGCGTCGGGAACAACGGCTCGGTCAGCCTGTTCAACGCGGCCGGCTCGACCGACCTCATCGCCGACGTGGCGGGCTGGTTCGACGACGGCTCGGTCGAAGGTGGTGCGCAGTTCCATCCCCTCAACCCGACGCGGGCCCTCGATACCCGGACCACCACGGGCGGGCACCCCGGAGCGCTCGGCAACGGGGCATCGCTGACGCTGCCGCTGGCGGGAAGCCTCGCCGGCGTGCCGTCCGACGCGTCAGCCGTCGTGATGAACACGACGGTCACCAGCCCGACCTCGGCCAGCTACCTGACGGTCTGGCCCGCGGGGACGGCGCGACCAACTGCCTCGAACCTCAACTTCGTGGCCGGCGACACTCGACCCAACTTGGTGTTCGCCACCCTCGGCGGCGGCGGGGCAGGCATCTTCAACAAGGCGGGCTCGACGCAGGTGATCGCCGACGTGGCGGGCTGGTTCGGTCCGAGCTAGGCGAGCGATACGAGGCCCCTGCGCGGCGTCCAAGTCTTTCCTCCAGACGGCCCCGCAACGAGCCGAAGGTACTGACGTGACAAGAGGGCCCGGGGCGTGAGCCGAGCCCTCTTGTCACCTACGCACCACGTCGTCTCGTAGCGTTGGCCCATGAAACGGGAGGCGAGCGGCAGTCGCTGGGTGGTGGCCCGCCCTGTCGTGCAGTTCGCCCTCATCGGCCTCGCCGCGGTGCTGATCGTGGGCCTGGCCACGGCGACGGCCAGTCGCCGCATCGGCCAGCGCGAGGCCATCACCGATGCCCGTACCACCACCCTGGTGAAGGCCCAGGGCCTCGTCGAGCCGGCGATCACGGTCGGCCTGCCGAACGCCGATCCCGCCGCGGTGAAGGCGATCAGTGACGTCGTCGAGAGCGGTGTGATCGACGGCTCGTTGGTACGGGTCAAGATCTGGCGGGCCGACGGCCGCATCGTCTACTCCAACGAGCCCCGGCTGATCGGCGCCACCTACAAGCTCGGCGAGGACGAGATCCATGGCCTGCAGAGTGGCCTCATCAAGGCCGAGGTGAGCGACCTGGCCAAGCCCGAGAATCGCTACGAGCGCCAGTTCAAGAAGCTGCTCGAGGTCTACCTGCCCATCCGCGTGCCGGACGGAAGCCGGCTGCTGTTCGAGGCCTACTACCGCTACGACGCCGTCTCGGCCTCGGGCCGGCGGATCTGGTCGAGCTTTGCCCCCGTCGCCCTCGGTTCCCTCGTCGTGCTGGAGCTGCTGCAGATCCCGCTGGCCTGGTCGCTGGCTCGCCGCCTCCGGCAGCGGCAGCGGGAGCGGGAGCTCCTCTTGCGTCGGGCCCTCGAGGCGTCCGACGTCGAGCGGCGGCGCATCGCCAGCGACCTCCACGACGGCGTGGTGCAGGACCTGGCCGGCGTGGCCTTCAAGCTGGCCGCGGCGGCGAGGAGCGGCGGCGACGGCGCACCCTCGGATCCGGTCATCGACGAGGCGGCCGAGTCGCTGCGCTCCAGCATCACCGCGCTGCGCTCGACGCTCGTCGAGATCTATCCGCCCGACTTGGCCGATGAGGGCCTCACCAGCGCGCTGACCAACCTCGTCCAGGACTGCTCGAGCGACGAGCTGGCCGTCACGCTCGAGGCCCAGGAGGGAGGCCGGACCCTGCCGGGCGCGGTGGCAGCCCTGCTGTACCGGGCGGCGCGGGAGGCGCTGCGCAACGTCCAGAGGCACGCCGGGGCGACACGGGCCACGGTGCGCAGCGGGCTCAGCGGCGGCTCGGCATGGGTCGAGGTGACCGACGATGGTGCCGGCTTCGACGTCGCCATTCTCGACGGGCGCGCCGCCGAGGGCCATATGGGTCTCAAGGGTCTCGACGGCGTCGTTGGCGACGCCGGTGGACGGGTCGAGGTGGTGTCGCGGCCCGGGACGGGTACGACCGTCAGGGTGGAGGTGCCCGTCGAGTGATCAGAGTCCTGGTGGTCGACGATCACGCCATCGTCCGTGACGGGCTCGAGCGGCTGTTGAACGGTGCCGACGGTATCGAGGTCGTCGGCACGGCCACCGACGGCGTCGAGGTCAGCGACGCGGTCGGGGCCAATGCTCCCGATGTTGTGCTCATGGATCTGTCGATGCCCGTCGTCGACGGCGTCGAGGCCACGCGCCGCCTCACCAAGGACCACCCCGACGTCAAGGTCGTGGTCCTCACCACGTTCGCCGACCAGCGCCGCATCCTCGACGCCCTCGAGGCCGGCGCGTCGGGCTACCTGCTGAAGGACGCTGAGCCCGACGAGGTCATCGCCGCCATTCGCACCGTGGTCGACGGCGGCGCCCCGCTCGACCCCAAGGCGGCCCGCGTCCTGCTCGATGCCCAGCGCCAGTCGAAGCCGGGCCGCGAGCTGAGCGGCCGCGAGCGCGAGGTGCTGGACCTTCTGGCTACCGGGCTGGCCAACAAGCACATTGCCCGCCGGCTGGGCATCACCGAACGCACGGTGAAGGCCCACCTCACGAGCATCTTCCAACAGCTGGGCGTCACCGATCGCACCCAGGCCGCCCTCTGGGCCCAGGAGCACCTGCCCCACTGAGCTCGCTCGCGATCGCACCCGGACCGGGGGGCATCCGGTCCGGGTGCAATGCCGCCGAAGGGGTCGGCGAGGGTCCTACGTGTGGTTGGGGCCGTCGTCGGAGCCGGAGGTGCCGGAGCCGGAACCCGAGCTGCCGGAGCCGGAGCCGGAGCTGTCGGAACCGGAGCCTGAGCTGTCGGAGCCGGAGGTGCCGCCGTGGTCGTCACCAACGTCATGGGTGGCCGGGTCGTCAGCTCCGCCGCCGCTGCTCACCGAGCCGGGGCCGCTGTTCACCGAGCCGCTGCCGCTGTTGGCGTCGACGCCGTGGTCGTCACCAACGTCGTGGGTGGCCGGATCGTCGACGCCGTGGTCGTCACCAACGTCGTGGGTGGCGGGGTTGTCATCGGACGGCCGGGCCGTGGTCGGGGTCGTGCCGGCCGTGGTGCTGGTCGTCGAGTCGACACCGTGGTCGTCGCCGATGTCGTGGGTGGCGGGGTCGTCCGCCGATCGAGTCGAGCTGGCGGGGATGACGACCTGGGGCCGCGGGTTGTCGCTGATGGAGTGGGCGGCGGCGTAGGCG
>JAUTXA010000126.1 GCA_030838265.1 Actinomycetota bacterium
ATGCGGACTCGTCCTCTGCCATGGCTTCCCGGCTGGTCCCCGCGGCGCTGCGACTTCGGGCGAGAGCTACCCCGACCTGGCCGACCGGCTCTCGGCCGAGACCGGCTGGTACGTCCTGGCCTTCAACTTCCGCGGGACGGGCGACAGCGACGGTGACTTCTCGCTCGGCGGCTGGCTGCGCGACGTGGCCGGTGCCGTCGATCGCCTTCTGCAGGAGGACGTCGACGGTGTGTGGCTCGCCGGCTTCAGCCTCGGTGGGGCGCTCGCCATCTGCGCCGCAGGCGAGGACGAGCGAGTCCGAGGCGTCGCCGCCCTCTCAGCGCCGGCCGACTTCGGCGACTGGGCCGCCGACCCCCGCGCCTTCCTCGCCCATGCCCGCGACGTCGGCGTGATCCGCGACACCGCCTTCCCGACCGACTTCGAGGCGTGGACGCGGGAGCTGCACGAGATCCGGCCCCTCAGCCTGGTCGGCAAGATCCCGCCCCGCCCGTTGCTCCTCGTGCACGGCGCCGACGATGACGTGGTTCCCCTCGTCGACGCTCGCGTGCTGGCCGACACGGCCGAGGGCGACGACGTGCAGCTGCGGGTCATCCAAGGTGCAGGCCACCGCTTGCGCCACGACCCGCGCGCCGTGGCCGTCCTCCTCGGCTGGCTCGCCCGCCAACACCTGTAGCCCTCGATCAGGAGTCGATGGCGGCGCGCAGGCGGGCGGCGGCGGCCTTCGGGTCGTCGGACTCGGTCAGGTAGCGGACCACGACGAACCTCGTGGCACCCGCTTCCTTCATGGCCGGGATGGTCTCGGGCGTGGCCCCGCCGGTGACGAAGAAGGGGTGAATGGCGTGGGCCGCGGCGTAGACGAGGTAGTCGAGTCCGGTGCCGGCCCGGCCCGGCTTGGTCGGGGTCTCCGAGACCGGTCCGGTCGAGATGTAGTCGACGGGCTCGGCGTTGCTGGCGTCGAGCTCGGACGGCGCGTGGGTCGAGAAGCCGATGATGGCGTCGGGTCCAATGATCCGGCGGGCGAGGGCGGGCGGCGCGTCGTCCTGCCCGACGTGGACGCCGTCGGCGCCGATCTCAAGAGCGAGGTCGGGGCGGTCGTTGAGGATGAAGGGGACGTCGTGACGCCGGCACAGCTCGGCCACGAGCGCGCCCCGCTCCAAGATCGAGCGGGCGTCGAGCGCCTTGTCCCGCAGCTGCACCACGTCGACGCCGCCGGCCATGCACGACTCGACGAACGCAAGCAGGTCGGGCCTATCGGGCGTGCACAGGTAGAGGCGGCGATCGCCGAGATCAGCCACCGGCCACGGCGCGGACCAGCTCGATGCGGTCGTTGGGCGCGAGACCCGTAGTCGCCAGGTCGGCTCGACGGACGGGCTCGGCGTTGCGCTCAACCAGGACCCACTTCTCGCCGAGACCCAATTGGATGAGGAGATCGGCGACCGACGACCCCGCCTCAACCCTGACCTCGTCTCCGTTCACCACCACGACCACGGGGGCAACGTAGCCGGGGTCCACGGCTACCCTCGACCCCCACATGGCTGATGCTCCCGTCGTCGTCCTCGGCCATGTCCGCCGGAGCTTCGGTTCCGTCGTCGCCCTCGCCGACCTGTCTCTCGAGGTGCCGGCGGGGTCGGTCACCGTGCTCCTCGGACCCAACGGCGCGGGCAAGACAACGGCGCTGCGGGTGATCACCGGGGCCTTGGCGCCCGAGGCCGGTTCGGTGTCGGTGTTCGGCATCTCCCCGTCGGGTCCGGACGGCGAGCACGTTCGCCTCCGCTGCGGCGTGGTCTCGGCCAAGCCTGCCCTCTACGACCGACTGACGGGCTTCGACAACCTGCGCTTCGCCGCCGAGCTTTGGAACCTCGACCCCAAGACCGCGCCCATCACGGAGTCAGCAGCCCGCTTCGGCATCGACGACTCGCTGAGCCTTCGCGTGGGCAGCTACTCGACGGGAATGAAGACCCGGTTGGCTCTAGCGCGGGCCATCCTCCCGAACCCCGACCTCTTGCTGCTTGACGAGCCCACATCGGGCCTCGACCCGGAGTCGTCGCAGGCCGTGCTGGCTCTCATCGACGAGCTGGCCGAGTCGGGCAAGACGGTCCTGATGTGCACCCACCTGCTGATGGAGGCCGAGGGCCTGGCCGACCAGGTCGTGATGCTCGAGGGCGGCAGCGACGTGGTGTCGGGCACGCCCGGCGAGCTGGTGTCGCGCTACTGGCCCCAGCCCCAGGTGATCCTCGACGCCGAGGACCGCTCGGCTCTCGACGGACTGGCCGCGCTCGCCGGAGTGGTGAACGTGGTCCGCAACGGAGGAGGCGCCGTCGTCGACCTCGATGACCTGGCCCGCATCCCCGACCTGGTCGCCCATCTCGTGGCCGGTGGCAGCCGGGTGACGCGGGTGACGCCGCACGAGCCCACCCTCGAGGAGCTCTACCTCACCGTCCGCTCCCGGAGGGCGGCCCCGTGAACGTCAAGCGGATGATGGCCATTGCTCGCTCCGACCTGCGCCAGCTCTGGCAGAGCCCGGACTTCTGGGGCCCCATGGTCGTCCTCGCCGGGTTCTTCTTCGTCATCGCGCCGGTCGTCCTGCTCTTCGCCGTGAGCCACGCCGGCACCGAGGGCATGGTCCAGAAGGTGGCGGCCACGCTCGACATCTTGCCGGCCAAGGCCCAGCACGCCCTCAAGGGGTCGACCCCCGGCGACCGTACCGCCTACGCCCTCGCCGTCTACCTGTTCGCCCCTCTGGCCGTCATCGTGCCCATGACCATCTCGACCGCGGTGGGGGCCAACGCTGTCGTCGGCGAGCGAGAGAAGGGGACGGGCGAGTTCTTGGCCCAGAGCCCGGCCTCGGAGCGCGAGATCTACATGGGCAAGATCATCGCCAGCCTGCTGCCGGGCTACGTCACCACGCTGGTCGGCTTCGGGATCTACTCCCTCGTCGTCAACATCATGCTGGGACCACGGGTCGGCGGGTGGTTCTTCCCGACGAGGGACTGGTGGGTCCTGATGCTCTGGGTCGTCCCGCCCTTCCTTGCCCTGACCCTGTCGGTGGTGCTGCGGCTCTCGGCCCGGGTGCGCAGCGCGGCGGCGGCCCAGCAGGCGTCGGGGCTCGTGACGCTGCCCCTGATCATGGTGGCCTACGGCCAGTCGAGCGGCGCCCTCTTCGGGGCGGTGACTGCGGGGTTGGTGTTGGGCGTTGTCGCCTGGGTGCTGGCCATCATCGGCCTGCAGCGGGGGGCTCGCGCCGTGACCCGAGCGCGGCTGCTCGGGGTCGACAACTCGGCCTGAGCCCTTACGGCTGCTCGGCCTTCGCCGCCTGGGCCGCCTTGGCCGCCGCCTTCTTCTGCTGCTTGTACTCCCGAACCTTCAACAGCGAGTCGGGGGACGTGATGTCGGCGACCGACATGAAGGTGCCCGGTCGGCCGTAGTCGCCGGCTTGGTCTTTCCAACCCTGGGGCTTCACGCCGAGCTGCTTGGCCAGCAGGGCGAGGAAGATCCGGGCCTTTTGCTCGCCGAAGCCGGGTAGGCGCTTGAGGTTGCGGTAAAGCTGCTCGCCCGTCTTGGCCGTCGTCCACACCTTGTCGGCTTCGCCGTCGTAGTCCTCGACGAGTTGCTGGGCGAGCTCGTGCACCCGCTTCGCCATCGACCCTGGGTAGCGGTGCAGGGCGGGGCGCTCGGCGAACGACTTGGCCAGCACCTCGGGGTCCATCGACGCCAGATCGGCGGCGTCGAGATCTTTCCCGAGTCGCTGCTTCAGCTCGTAAGGGCCCTTGAACGCCCATTCCAAGGGGATCTGTTGGTCGAGCACCATCCCGATGAGGAGGGCGAGGGGGTCTTCGGACAGGAGCTGATCGGCGTCGGCGTCCTGCGAGAGTGCGAGCTTGGCGGCCATGCCCCGAGGTTACGTCGGACGAGGCTCCTCCGACCCGCCTACGCGGCAGCACGCCGGCCTTGCCACGAGCTGTTCTGGTCGCCAAATTGCCCGGGATCCGGGCAATT
>JAUTXA010000139.1 GCA_030838265.1 Actinomycetota bacterium
CCTTGAGGGTGAACCCGACGTTCACCGCGGCCATGGCCAGGGCGAAGAGGCCCACGTTGGCGGGGCCCAGCAGCCGAGGGACGAGCAGCGACTGGAGCAGGAGCATGGCCTGCAGGCCACCCTCGAACAGGGCGTTGACGATGAAGCCCCGCCCGGCCACGTTCGCCAGCTGTGAGAGTCGCTGCTCGTCTGTCACAGAAACAGCGTTCGGTAGCGAGCGCTGGCCCCGACGAACACGGCCAGCTCGACGACGTCGGCCGTGAACACCTGGGCGATGTGCAGGGCGCGCTCGGGCGCGGCCCGCTCTGAGTCCCGGGTCTTCACCAGGTAGGCGGCCAAGACGCCGACGGCCATCGCCGGTGGCAGCCAGCGGCGGATGGCGGCGGCGGCGAAGAACCCACAGAGCAGGACGATGGTGCGGGGATGAGAGCGTCGGAAGAAGTACCGCTTGTAGGCCATCTCCCGGACGCCCGGGTGATAGCGCACGACCTGCACCACCATCCCCCACCGTGGTCGGTCCTTGACGAACCTGACGAACGACGACGGCCACACGGCATGGTGCACAAGGGCGTCCGGTGCGAACTCGATCCGGTAGCCCGCTTCCTTGGCCCGCCACCCGAGGTCGGTGTCCTCACCCGACGTGTTCGGGCCGGTGAACTCGTCGCGAAAGCCGCCGAGGTCGTCGAGGACCGCCTTCCGGTAGGCCATGTTGCAGGTCGGGAACCGGTGATTCTCAGTCGGCACCCTGATGGTGCGGGCCCATGGGCCGTCGAGGTGGAGCTGGTCAGGGCGAGGCATCGTCGGTCCTTGCACGAAGTCGGCCCGTCCCGCCTCGATCGGCTCGAGGATGGCAGCCAGCCAACCGGGCGTCGGGACGCAGTCGTCGTCGGTGAAGGCGATGACAGGCGCGGCGGCGGCCATCCACCCCGCCTGGCGGGCCCGCCCCGGGCCCCGACGGGTGACTCGCAGCGAGCGCACCAGCCGAGTGGCCAACAGGGCCTGCGTGTCGTCAGGGGAGTCGTCGTCGACCACAACGACCTCGAAGTCGCGCCTGGTCTGGGCGGCCAGGGCGTCGAGGGTCTCGGCCAACAGGGCGGCCCGCCCGTGGGTGGCGATGACCACGGTCGCCGCCGGTTCAGCGGACGAGCTGGCCATAGATCCCTTCGATGGTCGGGCCCACCTCGGCCCAGTCCCATCGCTGGGCGGCGGCGCGACACCGAGCGACCGTCGCCGGATCATCAGCCAGATCAAGGGTGGCCACGATGGCGCGGGCTACGGCGTCGGGATCTTCAGGGCCGAATAGGAAGCCGGTGGAGCCCTCATCGACGAGCTCGGGCAGCGCCCCATGGTCGGTCACGGCCACCGGGGTGCCGGCGGCGAGAGACTCGACCACCACCAAGCCGAAGGCCTCCCGGATCGAGGGGAGCACTGTCATCGCCGCCTCCCGGTACAGCCCGGCGAGCTCATCGGCGTCGAGCCCGGAGCGGACAGCGGCGCGGCCGCGGGCTTCGTCGTCAAGGCCGCCGAGCAGGCGCTCGGCTGCGGCGCGGTCGGCGGTCGCCAGCACGAGCCGGCAGGTCGGTCGGTCAGCCAGCACCTTGGGAAAAGCCTGCACCAGCTGGTCCACTCGTTTCCGGCTCTCGCCCGCGGCCGCCGTGCACAGGATCATCGGAGACTCGTCGACCGTCTTCGGGCCCTCGTAGCGCCGGGTATCGACGCCCGGAGGCACGTGGTCGCTCTCGACACCGAACTCCTCGAGGAGCACCCGCTTGGCGTACTCGCTCAGCGAGTGGATCCGAGCCGCGCCGTTCACAGCCAGCTGGAAGGCCCGCCGGTGCCAGGGCTTGCCCCTCAGCAACGAACGGGGCGCGGCCCCCGGCATCCAGATGACGTAGGGCACGGGCTGACCCAGGCGGCCCAGCCGGACGGCGGCGGCATCGACGTAGTGGTGGGACTGCACCACATCGGCCGTGAGGGAGCGGACCCGCCTGGCGATCGGTGGGCCCGTCCGCACGATGTCGTCGATGGCCCACGAACCCCGGCCTCGCGGCGGGCCACGATGTCCGTAGCTCACGGGAACACCGCCCTCGTCGACAGCGCGAGTCGACGGGCCACGCGTGCTGGTGACGATCTCGACGGCGTGGGACCGGCTCGCCAGCCAGGCGGCCAGCTCGTGCAAGTACCGCTCGGTGCCCCGGTGGACGTGAGGATGGGCGTAGGGGCTCGTTAGCCCGATGTCCATGGCGCATTATGGCAAACGGCCTCACCGTGCCCGGCGGCTACGGTGGCGAGCGCCAGGCGTGAGACCCACCTTCTTGATCATCGGGGCCATGAAGGCCGGCACCACCAGCCTCTATGGCTATCTGCGCGGCCACCCCGACGTGTTCATGCCCGACACCAAGGAGCTCAACTTCTTCATCGCTGAGAAGCGCTGGCCGAAGGGCATCGACTGGTACGAGTCGATGTTCGACGATGCCGGTGATGCCATCGCGCGGGGGGAGGCCTCACCCAGCTACACCATGTACCCAGCCCTGGCGGGGGTGGCAGGGCGGGCGGGGCAGATCGTGCCCGAGGCGCGGCTCGTCTATGTGGTGCGGCACCCGATCGAGCGCCTGCGCTCGAACTACATCCACGCCCTGTCTGCTCGAGTCGAGCGGCGGCCCATCGACCAAGCCCTTCTCGAAGATGTTCGCTTCGTCGACACGACTCGCTACGCCATGCAGGCCGAGGAGTGGCTCGAGCACTTCCCTCGTGAGCAGCTGCTGATCATCGCCAATGACGACCTTCGGCACCGGCGAGCGGCGACGGTCCAACGGGTGCTGTCGTTCATCGGCGTCGACCCATCGCTCGCGCCGGCCGACCTCAGTGATGAGCAGAACCGCGGCGAGACCAAGCGCCAGCCCCGACGCACCCTCGCCGCCATCCAGCGCGTGCCCGGGTATGACGCCGTCCGACGGCGAATGCCGGACCGCATCAAGGGCACCTACTCGCGGGCCGTCACCCGAACCATCGCCGCCGACGCGACCGTCATGTCGGCCGACACCGAGGCCCGCGTGTGGGAGCTCCTCCTGCCCGACTTCGCTCGCCTCGCCGAGCTGATGGGGCCCGACGCTCCGGCGTGGGTGACGGGCCCGTGAACGCCCCGCCGGTCTTCGTGATCGGCATCAGCCAGCGCAGCGGCACCAACTTCCTCGCCTCGCTGCTGCGGTGTCACCCCGACCTGAGCGGGCCCGCCGCGCCGCTCCAAGAAGACATGCTGCTGCGCCACGCCGACCTGGTCCAGGCCTACGTAACGGCGACCGGGCGGGAGTGGCCCCGCGACTGGGGCGACAGCACCGACGCCCAGCGGGCGCTGCTGGCCGGGCTCGGGCAGGGGATCCTGGGCTTCCTCAACCAGTGGGCTGGTGGTCGGGCAGTCACCAAGAGCCCATTCACCGACAACCTCGAGCTGTACCCAATGCTGTTCGGAGAGGCTCCGCTCGTCATCCTGGTCCGCGACGGCCGCTCCGTCGTCGAGTCCCTCATCAAGGGTTTTGGCGCCTTTGAAGACGAGGCCATTCGCCAGTGGCGGCGCGGCGCCCGCCACATTCTGGCCTTCCGTGACAGGCATCCCGAGTCGGGCGGCAACCCCCGCTACACAATCGTTCGCTACGAGGATCTCGTCAGCGACCTCGAGAGCGGCATGACCAAGGTGCTGGCCGCCTGCGACCTCGACCCGGCCACGTTCGACTGGGAGAGGGCTCGCTCGCTTCCCCTCCTCGGATCATCGTTTGCGGCCCAAGGGACCCAGGGCGCCAGCGTGTCGTGGGAGCCGCAGCCCCGACCTGACGGCTTTGATCCCGAAGCTCGCTTCGAACATTGGACCGCGGGCCGTCGGGCCCGATTCGAGTGGCTGGCGGGCGACGAGCAACGAGCGCTGGGTTACCGGTCCGAGGCCTCGTCCGGCTCACTCGCTCGGCAGCGGATCCTCGACGCGGTGTGGCCGTTGCGGATCTCGGCCCGCCGGGCCAAGGGGACAGCGGTGGTGCGCGGTGGTGCCCTGAAGCGGCGGATCAGCGCTGACGAATGATCTTGGCCGGAACACCGCCCACGATGGCCTTGGCCGGCACGTCACGATGCACCACGGCCTGGGCCGCGACGACGGCCTCGTCGCCGATGGTGACCCCCATCAGGATTGAGCACTTGGTCGACAGCCACACATTGCGGCCGATCTCGATGGGTGCCGACTCGGTGTTCTGCCGGAAGGGCACGAGGTCACCGTGGAAGTGGCGGGAGTCGGCGATGGTGACCATCTCGCTGGTCGAGGTCATCTCGCCGATGCGCACCCGGTCGGTGCAATGGATGACGTTGTAATACGAGATGATGTTCCGTCCCCCCATCTCGAGATCACCGGAGAGGTCGAGCACCACTCCCCAGCGCAGGCTCGACTCTGGGCCCATCCGCAGTGATCCGCCCCGCAGGTAGATCATGACGTTGTCCTGGAGCTCGCAGCCCGGTCCGATGACGACGCGGTTCGTGGTCCTTCCCTCGACGGCCACCTTGAAGTGACGACCGAACCGGGCGTCGGGAGCAATGTCGATCTCGACGGTGGCGCCCTTGGCCATAGCCTTGGCCCGGATCTGGGCGATGACGGCTGCTCGATGGAAGCCGCGCAGCCAACGCAGGACGGACGCCATAGGGGGAAGTATGGCAACCGGGCGTCGCACCCAGGGCACATCTCTACAGTGAGCCGATGATGGTGGAGGCGCGCGTCACGGTGATCGTCGTCACCTGGAACGCGGCCCACGACATCGCCCGGTCGCTGACCTCGATCGGCCTGCGGCACCCAGTGGTGGTCGTCGACAACGCTTCGACCGACGACACCCTCGGGGTGGTGAGCGCCGTGGCCCCGGGCGCTCGAGTGATCGCCAACCCCGTGAACACCGGGTTCGCGGCCGGCGCCAACCGCGGGCTCGAAGAGGTGGGGACCGAGTTCGCCCTGCTGTTGAACCCCGATTGCCGGGTCGAGCCCGGCGCCATCGACGCGCTCGTCGAGTTCGCCGACCGCCACCCGCGCTCTGGCTTGATGTCGGCCGCGATCATCGACGAGCTCGGCCAGCCCGAGGCGGCCGCGGGTGGCCGCCAGCCCAGCCTGCTGTCAGTAGCCGTGCACGAGCTCGGGCTGGGTCGCCTCCTGCCGTCGTGGTCGGTGTACGGGACCGCAACCACCGAAGCCACGCGCAAGGGCTGGGTGGCGGGCACCTGCCTGCTTGTCCGCCGGGAGGCAGTGTCGGACGTGGGCCCGCTCGACGAGAGCTACTTCCTCTACTGCGAGGACCAGGACTGGTGCCGGCGCATGGAGGCTGCAGGCTGGGAGGTGTGGCTGGTGCCCGCCGGACGGGCGCGGCATGCCCGCTCGTCAGCGGTGAACCACGCCGGGCCGTGGGTCGACGTGTACCGGATCGGCTGTGCCGACCGCTACTTCGCGGCCCATCACGGCTCGGCCGCGTTGACCGTCTTCCGGCTCTTGCGGATCGTGGGCCTCGGCGGCCGGGCCCTCGCCCTCACCGCCATCGCAGTCGTCGCCCGCGACGCGGGCATTGCTCGGCGGGCCCGGCAGCGCCGGGGTGACGCGGCTCGAGCGAGCCGGCTGCTTCGGGGACGCTGACGTGCGGGCCCTCGTCGTTCATGGCAGCGCCGACCTCTACGGGTCCGACCGGGCGTGTGTGCGCATCGTCGAAGCGGCGGTCGACGCGGGCTGGCAGATCGACGTGATCATCCCCAACGACGGACCGTTGCTGGCCCCGCTCGAGGCCACAGGTGCCGCCGTCCACGTGCTCGACCCGTTGGTGGTGCGCCGGGCCGACCTGCGCTGGCCCACCGTGGCTGCGACTCCCGTGCGCTGGGCCGCAGCGGCCGTCGGACTGTGGCAGCTGGCCGGGCGCGAGCGGGTCGACTTGGTCCACACCAACACGGCGGGGGCCCTCGGGGGGGCGCTGATCGCCCGCCGGCTGCGAGTCCCCCACATCTGGCACGTGCATGAGCTCTTCTGGCAGCCCCGCCCCGTGGTCGCCGGGTTCGAGCGAATGCTTCGCACCGCCGACCTCGTGCTTTGCTGCTCCCAGGCGGTGGCCGATCAGTTCGTCGACGCTCGCGTGCGCGCCCGCTGCCGAGTCGCGTACACCGGTGCGGAGGTTCCCCCCGACCTACCCGAGGTCCAACCGCTCTCCGGCCCGGGCCTCGAGGTGGTGTCCGTCGGCCGCATCAACGAGTGGAAGGGCCAGGAGATCCTCGTCGCCGCTGTGGGCAAGGTCATCGAGCTGCGGCCCGGCATACCAGTCACCCTGCGCCTCATCGGCGACGTCTTCCGCACCGAGCACCACTACCGCCAACAACTCGAGAGCACGATCGCCCGCCTCGGTTTGGGTGAGGTCGTCGTGTTGGAGGGCGACCGGCGCGACGCCCTGGCCCTCGTGGCCCGGGCCGACATCTTCGTCCTCCCGTCGCGTCGTCCCGAGCCCTTTGGCATGGCCCTCGTCGAGGCGATGGCCCTGGGACGTCCGAGCATCGCCACGGCGGCGGGCGGACCCCTCGAGATCATCACCTCCGGCCGCGACGGTGTGCTCGTGCCGCCCGCCGACCCGGGGGCCATGGCCGCAGCCATCGTCGATCTCTGGGAGCGACCGGACGTGGCCCGCCGCTTGGCCGGGGCGGGCCGGCAGCGAGCCGGCGACTTCACCCTCGACGCCATGGCTACCCAGGTCATGCGGGGCTGGCAGGAGGCCCTGGACACAGGAGTCGCCGGCCGGCGCGGCGAATCTTCTTAGCGGGGCGGGGGTCGCCCCCAGGCACGAAACGCCAGGATTGGGGTCATGTCCGCGCCCGACACCAGAAGGGCCGAAACGTCAGCGCCAGCCGGGCCCTTCCGGCTCGGTTACCGGCCCGCCCTGGACGGCGTCCGCGCCCTCGCCATCGTCGCGGTCATGGCCTTCCACACCTCGCTGCGGGGCACCTCCGGCGGCTTCCTCGGAGTCGTGGTCTTCTTTGTGTTGAGCGGCTTTCTGATCACCAGCCTGCTGCTGGAGGAGCTCGATAGGACGCAGCGGGTGCGCCTCCGCGCCTTCTACCGACGGCGCGCCTTGCGCCTCTATCCGGCACTCGTGGTGATGCTCATCGTGACCACGTCGGTGGCCTTGGTCGCGTCGCCGGATCACGCCCGGCACACCGCGCTCAACGGCTTCATCGCTCTGACCTACGTGGCCAACTGGGTGATCGCCCTCACCCACTGGAAGCTCGACTTCCTGGGGCACACGTGGTCGCTGGCCATCGAAGAGCAGTTCTATCTGCTGTGGCCAATCGCCCTCATCGGCCTGACCCGAGCCGGGAAGCGCTGGGCCATCGGCACCACGGCGGGAGTCATCGTGGTTTCGGCGGCCTGGCGCACGCTGCTCTATCGCCCCGACGGAGCCGGCGTGCGTCGGGTGAACTTCGGCTTCGACACGCGGCTCGACAGCCTGATGATCGGCTGCCTGGTCGCTCTTCTCCTCGGGTACGGCTACCTGGCTCCGCACGCTTCGAAACGACGGGGCGCGCAGATCGTCAACTGGCTCGCCGTCGTCGCTCTCGCCGTGACGATCTTGGGCTGGACCGCTCGCCTGGTGCCCGCCCTGCTCACCGTCGGGTACACGGTGTTCGGGGTGCTGTGCGCGATCGTGATCCTGGCGCTGGTCCGCTCGCCAGGCACCACCCTGGAGCGAGGCTTGTCGCACCCGGTGCTGGTGTGGATCGGCAAGCGCTCATACGGTCTCTACCTGTGGCATCTGCCGATCTTCACTGTCTTCGATCGTTGGTCGCACCGGCCCCCGTTGCCGGCCCGGTTGGCCGTCGAGCTGGTTGTCACCTTTGCCGTGGCCGAGGCGTCGTATCGCTGGGTCGAGACTCCCTTCCTGCGCCGGAAGCGTCGGGTCGCCGACGAAGCCGTGACGGCCTCGGAAGCCGCGGCCTCCCGGCCCTCGGACCCTGTCGTCGCCGTCTAGGCGAGCCTCACGCTCAGTGAACGGGCTATGGCAAAAATGGCCCGATGGAGGCATCGACCCGA
>JAUTXA010000181.1 GCA_030838265.1 Actinomycetota bacterium
CATCCTCGACAAGTACGAGAAGGAAGCCGAGAAGGCCGAGGCCCAGTTCAAGCGGGGCATCATCACCGACGACGAGCGGCGCCAGAAGGAGATCGAGATCTGGTCTTCGGCCAACTTCGAGATCGAGCGAGCGATGTCGAAGAACCTGGGCCAGGATCCGTTCAACCCGCTCAACATGATGGTCGACTCGGGTGCCCGTGGTAACCCGAAGCAGGTCGCCCAGATCGCGGGCATGAAGGGCCAGGTGTCGAACCCCCGAGGCGAGATCATCGCCCGGCCCATCAAGTCCTCCTTCCGGGAGGGCCTGGCCGTGCTCGAGTACTTCATCTCGACGCACGGCGCCCGCAAGGGTCTGGCCGACACCGCCCTGCGGACCGCTGACTCCGGCTACCTGACCCGGCGACTGGTCGACGTGGCCCAGGAGCTCATCATCCGCGAGGAGGACTGCGGCACGACCCGCGGCATCTGGCTCGAGGACATCGTCCCCGACGAGGCCGGGAAGCGTTCGTACCTCGAGACGAGGATCTACGGCCGCCACCTGGTCGAGGAGGCCGGTGGCTTCCCCATCGGCACCAACGTGGGCGAGGACGAGCTGGCGGCCCTGCGCGACAACCCCAAGGTCGACCGCGTCCGCGTCCGCTCCGTCCTCACCTGCGAGGCCGAGCACGGCATCTGCGGCATTTGCTACGGCACGTCGTTGGCCACGGGCCGGCCCATCGAGCTCGGCGAGGCGGTCGGCGTCATCGCCGCCCAGTCGATCGGTGAGCCCGGCACGCAGCTGACGATGCGGACCTTCCACACCGGTGGTGTGGCCGGTACCGACATCACCCACGGCCTGCCCCGCGTCGTCGAGCTGTTCGAGGCCCGCACCCCCAAGGGCTTGGCCGTGCTGGCCAAGACCTCCGGTGTCGTTCGCATCGCCGATGAGGAGAACGGCCGGCGCATCACCATCATGGGTGACGATGGCACCGAGGACGTCTACAACGTGGCGTCCCGTGCCCACCTCGAGGTCAGCGACGGCCAGGAGGTCCAGGCCGGCGACGCCCTGATCGAAGGCTCCAAGGATCCCAAGGAGCTGCTCGAGATCAAGGGCATCCGGGAGACCCAGCAGTACCTCGTCGACGAGGTGCAGCTCGTCTACCGCGACCAGGGCGTGTCGATCCACGACAAGCACATCGAGCTCATCGTCCGCCAGATGCTGCGGCGGGTGCTGGTGGCTGAGGCCGGCGACGCCAGCTTCCTCCCCGGCGAGCGGGTCGTATCGAAGACCTACGCCGACACCAACCGCCAGCTGGTGCAGGAGGGCAAGCGCCCGGCCGAGGGTCGCCCCGAGCTCATGGGCATCACCAAGGCATCGCTGGCCACCGAGTCGTGGCTCTCGGCCGCCTCCTTCCAGGAGACGACCCGAGTCCTCACCGAGGCGGCCATCGAGGGCAAGAGCGACCAGCACTTCGGCCTTAAGGAGAACATCATCATCGGCAAGCTGATCCCTGCCGGCACCGGCATGGAGCGGTACCAGAACCTGATCATCGAGGCCCCCGAGGCCGAGCCCCTCCCGTTCTGGTCGTCCGATGCCGAGGAGTCCGATCCCGCCGCCTGGCTGGCCAGCATCGGCGCCAAGGCCGACGGAACCAGCGAAGGCTGGAGCTCCGACGGCGCGGGTGCCGAGGACGCCTCCTAGCCGTGTAGTCCCGGTTCTGGCACCAGGATTGGTCGCTCAGGCGACCAGTTCTGGTGCCAGAACCAACGTCTCGGGTTAGGGGACCGGGGCGCAGCGGCCCGGCTCGAGCACTCGATCCGGGGTTCGGTTCGGGTTGCCGTCGGCATCGGTGGCCTGGACCCACCACGTGAGTGGTGCCGGGGTGTCCGGGATGCTGGCCACGTAGGTCGGGCCCACGGGCGCCATGGGCGCGGCCACGTCGGGGCCGGTCGGGCCTCGCCAATGGAGCTCGACCACAGAGGCCGGTTCGTTGGTCGCGGCCGTGACCTTGCACTGGGCGATCACCGCGCTCACCTGCGGTGGCCGCTCCACCATGCCTACAACTTCGGTGGCCGCGGCCGAACCGTCGTTGCCCGTCACCGTGATCGTGGCGTGCACGTTGCCCTCGGGGCTGCTCGGGAGCAGCTTGACCCCGATGACGACCGATCCGGCCTGGTCGATGCGGCCCGTGCTCGGTGACAGATCGATCCAGGGGACGTCGGCGACCGCCTTCCAACTCAGCGGCGTGGCCCGGCTGTTGGTCAGTGTGATGGTGGCGTCGGTGGGCTTGACGGAAGCGGGGCTGAGGGTCAGGGCGCTGCCCGCCCCCGGCACCTTGGTCAGGGCATTGATGCGCTGGTCGCGATGAGCACGCGTGCGCCGCTGGGACAGGACCCGGGCGCCGGCCGCGGTCGAGACGGCGAGGACCGCGATGACCAAGGCCACCGCGACCGCCACTCGAGGCACTCGCCGGGGCCCGCCGTCAACCGACGGAGGGGGAGAGGCAGGGAGGCGCCTTCGGGCCCGCCGGGCCTCGAGCACGACCGAGGCGGGGGGCGTCGGCAGGGGGACCTGGGCCACGAGGGCGCGGGTGCTGACCATGGCCCGCTGGCGGTCGGCGCACATGGCGCACTCCGCCACGTGGGCGGCAACGTCGGGCCCGGCCGCCAGAAGCTCGCCCGTGGTCGGCGGCTCGTGCTCGGCGGCGGCGACCGACACCGCGGCGTCGCCCCCGTCCGGCCCACCGGACGGCTCGAGCGAGATGTTGCCGGTGTCGTCGTCGCTCGGCGTCGGGGGTCGCTGCCACAGGCCCCGCTCCTCGAGGATGTCGGCCAGCACCTCGCACTCTCCGGGGCCCAGGTAGGCCAGGAGGACGGGATC
>JAUTXA010000206.1 GCA_030838265.1 Actinomycetota bacterium
CATCCTCAATCCCGTGCCGTCTCCGATCCGTAGTTCTGCTGTGTGGGCCGCCGCTGATGACGCCTTGGTGGCGGGGATGGCAACGGGAGACCCCGACGCCACCGTAGCGTTCGTCCGCCGCTTCCAACGCCGAGTGTTCGGACTGGCCCTGACGATCGTCGGCGATGCCGCCCAGGCCGACGACGTGGCCCAGGAGGCCTTCACTCGCGCCTGGCGCCACGCCGGCGCCTTCGACCCGCGCCGGGGGTCGGTGGCCACGTGGCTGCTCACCATCACCCGGAACCTTTCGATCGACGCCCTCCGCATGCGAAGGGCCACCCCGACTGATCCCGATGTGCTGGTGGCGCTCGATCTCACCGATTCGGGCCGCGGCCCTGACGACGCCGCCGTCACCGGCGACGACGTCGGCGCGCTGCATTTGGCCCTGCGCGGTCTGCCCGTCGATCAGCGACGCGCCGTCGTGCTGGCCGCCATCGGGGGCCGGACCGCCCAGGAGGTCAGCGAGCTCGAGGGCATCCCGTTGGGGACGGCCAAGACCCGGATCCGCACGGCCATGATCCGGCTGCGACACGCCATGGTCGGCGCCACCGAGGGCGAGCGATGACCTCCCTGTCCTGCGAGCAGGTGCGCGAGTTGGCGGCCGAGCTGGCCCTCGGCGTGCTCCCCGGCTGGGAGCGCGCCGCCGCTCTGGCCCACATCTCGGGCTGCGCCGGCTGTCGGGACGAGCTCGACGAGCTGGCGGGGGTCGCCGACGTGCTCCTCCTCCTCGGCCCGGAGGCGGAACCCCCGGCCGGTTTCGAGTCGCGGGTGATCGCCAGCATCGCGGCCGGGCGGTCGCGGTCCGAAGGGCGTCGGGTTCGACCTCAGAGCTGGCCGCTCGTCGGCTTGGCCGCCGCCGTCGCCGTCATCCTGGGTCTCGTGATCGGATCGGTCGCCGGACGACGGTCATCGCCGTCTCCGACCGCCGGGCGTTTGGCGGTGATGGTGTCGCGGGCGCCGGGATGGAAGGGCAGCGTCGTCGCCGCGCCCGTCTCGGGCCACGCCGCCCGGACGCAGGTCTTCCTCGAGGCGACCTCGTCGCGCCAGTACGGCACCTACACCGTCGAGGTCGTCGACCGCGACGGCGGGGTCCACCGCTACGACGGCATCGCCCTCACTGACGGCAAGGTCCTCTGGAGCCGGGTTTTGGCCGAGCCCATGGTCGACCTCCGCACGGTGAGGATGGTCACGTCGAGCGGAACCGTCCTGTGCCAGGCCACTTTCACCACCTGACCCGCAACTCGACCACCTCGCAAAAGGGGTCGGGGTTAGAGCTTGGGCCAGGCCGGACGGTTGGGTGAGGTGCGACGGCGGCCCTCGCCGAGGGCCCACGTCCGCTGCCAGGCCCCGCTGGACGGGCCGGTGAGGCTCGGGGTCTTGCCCGTCGACGCTCGTCGCTGGGCGGCCCACCAGTCGGTGGCCTGCTCGTCGGCCAGGATCTCGATGGCCCGCTCGATGCGCGCCGCCACCTGGCGGGTGTCCTCATCGGGACGGGGCCGGATCGGAGACCCGAAGGTGACATGGGTCGTCGACAGATTCAGGCCGGTGCGGCCCTTGGCCAAGATGCGGCGCGTGCCTTCGAGGTGGACGGGCACGACCGGCAGCGACGAGCGCACGGCGAGGAAGGCGGCGCCGGCCCTATGCGACTGGCCCCACCCGTCGGGCGAGCGGCCCCCCTCGGGGAAGATGACCAGGCTCCATCCGTCGTGCAACAGGCGCTCGGCCAGCCGCGTCGACTTCAGGCTCACCTTGACCCTCTCGATCGGGATGGCGTTGATGGCAAAGGCCCAGAGGACGCCCTTCCATCGCTTGTCGAAGAAGTAGTCGGCGCCGGCGGCCACTGCCGTCCGATGGCGGAAGCGCTCGGGGAGCGACGTCAGCATCAGTGGCGTGTCGACGTGGCTGGCGTGGTTGGCGGCGAAGATCACGGGGCCGTCGAGCCCTTCGATGCGATCGAGGCCGTCGATGGTGGGCTGGGCTACGGCCTTGACCAACGGCCGGCTGACACCGTCGAGCACGACAGCGCGTGCCAGCCGCACACCCCATCGCCGGGCCCAACCCGTATCGAAATCGACCCCCGTCCTGCGCTCGACCGGCGGGCGCTCGACGCCGCCGGGCCATGGCGGCGACGCCAGGGGGAAGGATCGCCGCCGGAGGTAGCCGGGCACGAGGTTGACCTTCACACCACCACCTCAGGTCACGTCGGCGATCATCAGCGGCGGGCAGTGCAGGTGGGTGATGGTGGGGGAGCGGCCGACGATGTCGCTGGCCATCTCGAGGGCATCAACGAGCGTTGACGCCGACTTGAACCCGAGGCGGCGCACCGACTTGGGGTCGCCGCCCACGATGATCACGCCGCCCAGGTGCTGTAGGGCGTGGGCGCACCAGTACCACATGTAAAACGGATGAACCCCGTGGTAGGCGTACGACGTTCGGTACAGATGGATGTACCAAGGATCGGTGGCGAAGTCCTCCTCGAACTTGGCCTCGATCTCGAGCGGGTCGGTGGTCTCGGCCAGCACCTGCTCGAAGAAGTCGATGTAGCTCGGGTGATGGACGGGGTTGAACTCCCACGGCGTGGGGTGGCTGAGGATGGCGACGCCGCCCTCGCGCACCACCGGCTTGCCGCGGTAGAGGTTGAAGAAGTAGCCGAGCCCCAAGCAGGCCACCAGGATCGGGTTCATCACCGAGTTCACGTTGTACGGGCAGATGTAGGGCAAGCCCATGGTGACGATGTCGGTCTGCCCCTCGACCGGCACCAGCTGTTGCTCGTAGACCTTCTCGGTCGTCCGCTGGTGCACGGCCTCGACCTCGCCGGCCTGCACGCTGGTCATGGCGTGAGGCGCCTTGATGGAGTGAAAGATGGAACGGGCGACGCGGCTCGGTGTGCGGTCGAGGGCCTTGGACGAGGCGAGGAAGGCGGCCCGGTCCTTGGCGGACCACTCCCACTCCCTCTTCTGAAGGAAGGCGAACTGCGAGGGGAAGGTGTCGCTGTTCAGGGTGGTCTCGATCTGGAAGATCTTCACGCCGGCGTCGCGAATGACCTTGCCCATCCGCCAGTTGCTGGAGTGCAGCTCGGAGCGGTGCTGATCCATGAACGACTTGCTGTGCTGCATAGTGCGCACGTTGTGGTGATGGCGCAGCGACTTGTACGAGGCCAGCCCGGTGGCCGTCGACTTCCAGCCTCCGTCCATGGCGACGAGGTTGATGTTGACGTAGACGATGAGGTCGCTCTCGGCCGCCCGCTTGTTGATCTCGACGTCCTCGCCCGCGTCGGTGGTGCCCACGTGCACCAAGGCCGAGGGGTCCTCGGCGTCGTGCTGGAGCAGCAGGCCGTTGGGGGCGAAGGCGTTGAAGACTCGGTCACCCAGGGCATGGCGCAGCTCGTCGTCGGTCATGCGCCGGTGCAGGGCGAGGGCGGCAATGAGGACGACGTCGTCGACCCCGGCCTCGGCGGCCAGCTCGAGCACCGCCTCGATGACCCGCTGGCGGTTGTCGGGCCTGCGCATCGGAGGTAGGGGCAGCGAGATGTCGTCGAAGCAGATCGTCAGACGCATGCCGGCATGGAGCAGCTCGGGCAGCGGTGGACTGTCGCCGAGGGGCTCGACGAGCGCCTGGCGCACCGCCCCATCGGGGTCGGTGAGAGCGGCGACGGGCTCGGGCGGGTAGAGCACCCGGCTGCCGACGGGAAGCCGCTCGAGCCGGTAGTTCTCTCCGTGCCAGAACAGGGTGGGTGGCGTCGAGCGATCGACGTCGAGCACGAACCCGGGACGGGGGCTCATCGGTACCTCTCCTTCTCGTTGCGCAGATCGAAGACGACCTTCACCGCGCCCCGCCGGCCGGCGTTGGCGGCGTGGTCGATGGCGTCGCGGAAGCGGTCGAGGGTGTAGCGGGCCGAGACCAGCCGGTCGAGTCGAGCATCAGCGACCAGCTCGGTGGCCAGCTCGAACGTCGACCGCTCGGCGGGGGTGTCGGGGTCGCTCCACACCGTCTCGACCCCGTAGGCGTAGCAGCCGACCAGCCTCACCTCGCGATGCCACAGCGAGGTGAGGTCGACGCTCACCCGCCCGGGCATGCCGGCCAGCACCACGGTGCCACCGGGCGAGACGACCCGAAGGGCCTGGGCCAGCGAGTCGGCGCTGCCCACGCAGTCGATGACGGCGTCGATGCCGCAGCTGAGCTGGTCGCCGAAGCGCAAGGAGCCGACCGAGCTCCGGATGGCCCGGTCGAGTTCGTCGGGCTCGGCCACCACGTCGGCGCCGAGAGCCTTGGCCAGCTGGCGCTGGGCCGGGTGCTTGGCCGTCGAGACCACCAGCCGGGGCTGGGCCAGGCCGCGCAGCGCGGCCACCGTGCAGAGGCCGAGTGTGCCGGAGCCGATGACGGCGACTTCCTCGTCGGCGATGCTGAGGGCGGCGTGGATGGCGCAGGCGGTGGGCTCGATCATCACCGCCATCTCGTCCGACATGTCGTCGGGGACGACGTGGAGCTGGCTGCTGTGAGCGACGAGCGAGGTGCTCCAACCCCCGCCTGTCTCGGCGCAATACCCGGTTTGCAGGCCGGGCTCCACATGACCGAAGGCCTGGCGCTCGCAGAGGTGGGGACGGGCCGCCGCGCACATGTGGCACGGCGGGTCGATGCCGCGCGCCGCACAGGGCAGGGTGGCGGCGACCACGACTCTCGTCCCGTCGTCGAGCTCGCCCACGATCTCGTGGCCCGGGACGAACGGGAACGAGACGAGGGGCTCGAAGTAGCGGCTCGACTTGCCGTCGACGGTGGCCAGGTCGGAGCCGCAGATGCCGGCCAGCCGCGGGCGGACGCGCTGCCACTCGGGGCCGGGAAGGGCGGGCTCGTCGATGTCGGCCAGTCGAAGCGGACCCACGGACGCACCCCGTCCCGCGGCGATGGCTCCCGCCACGCGAGCGGCGGCGAACCGCGGGAGCGAGCGCTCGAAGAGCAGGGCCTTCACCGACTCGCCCTCCCGAGGCTGCCGATGCGATCACGAGGCGGGGACAGAGGCGAGAGGGGCAGCAACGGGCGGGGGCCACCGGGCGTCTTGGCCCACTGCTCGACGTGCCAACCCCGCTTGCGGGCGATCGTCGCCAGCTTGGCTTCGGGGTTCACGGCGACGGGGTGCCCGACGGCCTCGAGCATGGGCAGATCCGAGGCCGAGTCGGCGTACGCCACCGACTGCTCGAGCTCGAGGCCCTCGGCCTCGGCGTAGGCGGCCATGACGAGGGCGCGCGCCTCACCGGTGGGCGGAGCCTTCTCGAGCTCACCGGTGAGCAGGCCGCGGTCGTCGACCCCGAGACCGGCGGCCACGATCTCGTCGAAGAGGGGCCTGAGCGGCGCCACCACGAAGTCGAGGGCGCCGGTGATGAGGATGGTGCGGTGGCCCAGAGCGCGGTGCTCGCGCACGCGGCGGATCCCGGCCGGGAAGGACTTGGTGAGAATGAGGCGGCTGAAGAGCTCCCACGCGTCCTTCTCGAGCCGAGCCGCGGGGGCGCCCTCGTAGCGCCGGTAGAAGTGGCGGAGGAAGTCGCCGCGGTCCTTGCGATCGAGGGCCAGCAGCGCGGGTGCCTCGCGCAGCGTCTTGAACACGAAGCGCACACGCTCGTCGGCGGGAAGACGGCGGCTGGCCAGCCATGAGTACGACTCGACGACGTTCGAGGCGATCAACGTGTTCTCGAGGTCGAAGGCGGCGAGGTGGCGCTCGGGGGCGAGCACGGCCTTGCGACCACGCTCCTCGCGCGTCAGCCCTTCGCGGCGGGCCGCGCTGGTCCGGACCCGGGCGTGGACGACGATCGACGGCAGGTGCACGTCGTGGACGTAGTGCTCCCAGTCGACGGCCATGGGGTCGAAGGTGAAGGTGGCCTGGTCGTCGGCGTCGAGGGTCTCCCAAAGAGCGACGAGGCGGTCGACTTGGAAGATGGCCTCGGTCTCGGTGTAGGCACCGTAGAGCTGCACATACCCCAGGGCCCGCTCGGCTTGGGTCCGGCGCTCCTCGAGCTTCGACGACAGCTCGGCCTGCTTGCCCCGCACTGGAAGGGCCGAGATCAGCTTCTCGCCGGTGGCGAGCGCCTGGCTGGCGCGCTGCAACTGGCGCTGCACCCGGCCCCGTCCCGGGAACGACCACTCGGGCACCACGATGGGCTGGCCCTCGGCGTCGTAGAGCGGGTGCTCCTGGTAGTAGGAGCGGACGAGGTCGACGAGCCGCCGGTAGCGCAGCGGGTTGCGGCCGCCGGACGCGACCTGGAAGACGTCGGGGCCGTCGGCGAGAGGACCGCGGGCGGCCACCGCGATGATGGCCGCCACGACGAGGTCGACGGGGATGACGTCGACCACGCCTTCGGGGATGCCGGGGAACTCCTTCAGCAGGCCGCGGCCGTAGGAGATGATCACCGGCTCGGCCATGCGGAAGCCCCGGATCCATCCCTCGTGGGGCTCGGCCAATGCCGACTCGATGATCGACGGGCGCACGATCGTGACGGGGACGTCGCCCCGGTTCTGCAGCAGGGCTCGCTCGCCCAGGGCCTTGGTGTAGGCGTAGGCGTCGGGCCACCCGAGGGACTGGGCCCGGGCGATGCCGGCGTCGATCAGCTGCTGCTTGACCCAGTCCTGGCGCAGCTTCTCGGTACGGGAGGCGAGCAGGGGACTGCCGGCCGCGCCCAGCTCGGACCGGGCGTCCTTCTGGAACTTGGCGAGCATGTCGCCTGAGCGGCTGGCGGCATCGAAGTCGGCGCCCGCCCGGCGAGCGGCATCGACCTCACCCTGCCAGGCGACTTCGGTGGCGAAAGGCGTGTCGGGGAGCAGGGCCTCGGGCGAGTCGCCCCTGCGGTTGCCGGCGACGTAGGCGGTGCTCACCGCGATGAGGTGGGCCGAGCCGCCGCTGTCGCTGATGGCCCGCGCCACCCGGGTGGGGCCGAGCAGGTTGACCTCGACGGCGGCGTCGAGGGGCGAGTCGAAGCTCACGGCCGCGGCCGAGTGGATCACGACCGCGCACGACGCGAGGACGGCCCGTCCGGCGTCGTCGAGGCCGAGGCCGTCACGACCGATGTCGCCGGCCACGACTTGGAGGCGACGCTCGATGGTGGAGTCGAACCCATCACCCAGCTCGCGGCGCAGGCGGTCGAAGCAGTCGTTGCGGAGGATCTCGCGCTGGACCCGGCGGGCGGCCGGCGTGCGCTTGCCCTCCCGCACCAGGACGACGACCTCGCAGTCGGGCACGCTGCGCAGGAGCCGCTCGACGAGGGCGGTGCCGAGGAAGCCGGTGGCGCCGGTGACGAGCACCCGCTTGCCAGCCAGGGCCTGACGGATCGTGGCCATCGGGCGTCTTGTCTACCACTTGGTAGGCGAGGGCTGCGGCCGGTCTCAGCCGAGGTGGAGCGGCGCCACCACGTGGTCGGGGAGTGAGGCGTCGGAGGCCGCGGGCTGTTGCTCGAGGGCCGATCGCATGTCGGCAACCACGCCGGAGCCGTACCGCTCGCGCCACGACGCCTCGCAGTCGGCCACGAACTGGTCGTGGTGGCTGCGGATCTTGTCGCCCAGCTCGGTCAGCTGCACGAGCTTTCGCCGCGGGTTGTCCGGATCTTTGGTGACGACGGCGACGTCGTGACGCTCGAGCAGTGACTTGCCGTTGCCCGTGATGCCGTGGTCGGCCGGGGCGTCGGCCAGGGCCATGGGTTCGGCCGTCAGGTGACGAACCACGAGCGTGGTGCTGGCCAGCGGCCACATGGGACGGGCTTCGTAGTCGATCGAGAAGGCCATGAGCGCCTGCGACAGGAGGCCGGTGAGGGGGACGGTGGAGACGGTGTCGCCGCCATCGCGAAGGACCGGGCGCCAGTCCTGACCGTGACCCGGGATCTTGTCGTCCGGTCGAGGGGCGACGAACGAGCCACCGACCGCGCTCGGGTCGGCGGTGCCGTAGGTCGCCGGGAAGTGAGGCAGCTCGAGGAGGAGCTGCGCCACGAGCGCCTCGAGCGAGGTCCGGAGCGGCGATCCCGCCCACTTCTCGTCGTAGGCAGCGAGGCGATCGCTCCACACCTCACACGATCGGCGTCCCGCGTCGGTGAGGACGACGTCTCGCCCTCGCTGGCCGGGTGATGCGACCACCCAACCTCGGCGGGCCGATCCGGTGACCGCCGCCACCGCCAGCCGAGTCGAGATGCGCGTCTCGGTCGCCAGGTCCCGCTCCGACCGGCCGTCGCCGACACCGCGCAGCACGTTCGACCAGATCGCCAAAGACGAGACCCCGCCGGCCGCCTCATCGGTGCGCTCGAGCTCAGCGGTGCATCCGCCGAGCACGCGGGAGATCAGCACGGGCAGGGCGAGGGCCTTGGTCACCGGTGGAGCCTAGGTTGCGACCTTCTCGCCCTGCCGGGCCGGCAGTAGCCTGCGGGAGATGGCCGACTTTGAGGTGCTGCCCGACCTGAAGTTCAACCGCGGACCGGTCGCCGATCCACAGCAGTACGCCCAGGATGCGGGCGCCGCGTCGTGGCTCTACTTCTGCGGCGAGGAGTTCGCGGCCATGGAAGGCGGCATGTCCTACGAGCAGGTCCAGGCTGCCGTGCCGGTGTCGGAGCAGATCGTCTCCGACCCGCCGCGCGTCCTCGACCTCGACCTCGTCGAGCAGCACATCGAGGCCCTCGACCGCCTGCCCCGACCCACCCTGGTCACCTGCCGGATGGGCCCGCGCTCGTCGGCGGTCGTCTATCTCTACTCGGGGCTGAGGGCCGGTGCCTCCGCTGACGACGTGCTCGCCCGCGCCGACGCCGACCAAGCGCCGTTCGCCGGCAACGACGAGCTTCGCGATCTCGTCCGCACCGGCTTGGAGCGCTTCTCCTCAGCGGGCTGACCTCGGATGGGCGGCGGGCCCGAAGCCGAGAGAAGCTCCGTGACGCGACACGATTGAGGGCGTGGTCGACGACCGTGAATGACGCCCTGCGCAATGCGTACCTCCGGCGCCTCGGGGTGGCGGCGGGGCCGCCGACAGTTGAAGGCCTCTTCGATCTCCATCGGGCCCAGACCGAGCGGGTGGCGTACGAGACGCTGTGGATCCACCTCGGCGAGCGGTGGGGGATCGATCTCGCCGGCAGCGTCGACCGGGAGGCGACCAAGGGCCGGGGCGGATACTGCTTCCATCTCAACGGGGCCTTCGGGGCCCTCCTCTCGTCACTCGGCTACCACCTCACCCAGCACGTCGGCGGTGTCCACGGCGCCGACGGCGCGTCCGAGAACGAGATGACGAACCACCTCGTCCTCACGGTGGATGGGCTGCCGACGACCGAGAATCCGGGCGGTGTCTGGTACGTCGATGTCGGTCTGGGCGACGCCATGCACGAGCCCCTTCCGTTGGTCGAGGGGACCTATCGCCAAGGTCCGTTCACCCTGTCGCTTGAGCGGACCCCGCGCGGGGTCGGCGACTGGCACCTCACCCACGACCTGGCCGGTGGGTTCAAGGGGATGGCGTGGCGCTCGGCGGCGGCTGAGATCGACGACTTCGCGACAAAGCATCAGTGGTTGTCGACGAGCCCCGAGTCCGGGTTCGTACGGGTGCTCACCGCCCAGCGCCGCGACGCGACCGGCGTGGACATCCTGCGCGGCCTTGTCCTCAGGCGCATCGGCGCGGAAGCGTCGGAGCAGACGCTCACCTCGAGTCGGGACCTCTTCGATCTCATGGGGAGCCTCTTCGGACTCGACGTGAGTGGTGTCGAGCGCACCGCTCGCCAGGGCCTCTGGGCCAAGACCAGCGCCGCTCATGAAGCGTGGGTCGGGGCGGGTAAGCCGTAGGCGATCCCAGTCGCCGATCTCTTCTAG
>JAUTXA010000229.1 GCA_030838265.1 Actinomycetota bacterium
CAGCCTGGTGGCCGCCGTGGTGGCGGGCAGGCCCAGGGCCCGGGCCAGACCGGCCCGGTCGAGCCCGTGACGGCCTTCGAGGTCGACGACGGCTCGCTCGATGGCGGGACGGGTCGCGGCCAACCGCCAGGCCAGGTCGGGCAGGTCTTCGGGGGGCGAGTCGAGGTCCGCCTCGGGTGGTCCCTCGATGGCGGCCGTGGCGAGGGACTGGTGCCGGGCGTTGGCCAAGACGGCGACGTGCGAGCGGCCGCCCCGGCGGACGGCGATGGTGGCCGCGTCCTCAGCCGAGGCGGCGAGGCGCAGCACGGCCAGGCAGTGCCCGAAAGCTCCTGCGGCAACGTCGGGCGGCATCTCGGGGCCACGGTAGCGGGGGAGGCGCCGGGGCGGCCACGCGAGGTCCCGCCCGTAGCATCGCCTCGATGCCTCGACCCCGGGAGTCCTTGGCCGATGCCGTGGCCCGTCGCCTCGAGGGGTCAGACGACGCCACCGCCATCATCCGGGAAGGCCTGGTGCAGGTCGACGGCGCCATCGTGACCAACCCGAAGTCGATGGTGGCCCGAGATGCCCGAATCGTGGTGAAAGCCCGCCGCGACCTCCGGGGCAAGGTCAAGCTGGCGGCCGCCCTCGATGCCCTGGCCGTCCCTCTGGTGGTGGCGGGCCGGGTGGCGCTCGATGTCGGCGCCTCGACCGGCGGCTTCACCCAGGAGCTGCTCGATCGAGGGGCCGAGCGGGTCTACAGCGTCGATGTGGGCTTCGGCCAGCTGCTGGGCTCGCTCCGCCAGGACCCCCGGGTCGTCAACCTCGAGGCGACCAACGCCGCCGACCTGTCCGAAGCCCTGGTCCCCGACACCGTCGACGTCGTGGTCGTCGACGTGTCGCTCACCCCGCTGGCCGAGATCGTCCCCCAGGTCTCGAGCCGCGTGCGCCTGGCCGCCGACGCTGACCTGGTGGCGCTGGTGAAGCCCATGTTCGAGCTAGCCCGAGGCTCGTTGCCCACCGTCGCCTCCGAGCTGGCCGGCGCCGCCGACCGAGCCGTCGCCGCCATCGCCGGCGCCGGTTGGGACGTCGGCCAGGTCTTCGAGAGCGCGGTCCGCGGGCGAAAGGGAGCGGTCGAGTTCATCGTGCGGGCCACGCGGTCGCAGCCTGTCACCGGCCCGTTTGCTGCCCAGGGCGCCTAGCCCCTACCATTGACCGCTGGCCGTGGCGCCGTTTTGCGCGCCGCGCCGCTTTCGAAGATCCATCCTGCGAGGTTCGGTTTGCCCACCATTGCTCAGCTGGTCCGGAAGGGCCGCGAGACGAAGCCCACCAAGTCCAAGGTGCCCGCCCTCAAGGGCGCGCCCCAGCGCCGGGGTGTGTGCACGCGTGTGTACACCCACACCCCCAAGAAGCCGAACTCGGCCCTGCGCAAGGTGGCCCGCGTCCGCCTCACCAGCGGCTACGAGGTCACGGCCTACATCCCCGGCGAGGGCCACAACCTTCAGGAGCACTCCATCGTGCTGGTGCGCGGTGGCCGAGTGAAGGACCTGCCCGGCGTGCGCTACAAGATCGTCCGCGGCGCCCTCGACGCCTCCGGTGTCCGTGACCGCAAGCAAGCTCGCAGCCGCTACGGCGTGAAGAAGGAAGGCTAGGGATGCCGCGCAAGGGTCCTGCCCCCCGTCGGGAGCTCATGCCCGACCCCATCTACCACTCGACGGTCGTCACCCAGCTGTCGAACAAGGTCCTGTCCCGCGGCAAGCGCACGGTGGCCGAGAAGATCGTCTACGGCGCCCTCGACATCATCAAGGACAAGACCGGCAGTGAGCCCATCGCCACCCTGAAGCGAGCGGTCGAGAACACCAAGCCCCAGCTCGAGGTCAAGAGCCGCCGGGTCGGTGGCGCCACGTACCAGGTGCCCATCGAGGTCCGTCACCCCCGCAACACGACCCTCGCCATCCGCTGGCTGGTGGGCTTCAGCCGGCAGCGCCGCGAGAAGACCATGGCCGAACGCTTGGCCAACGAGCTGCTCGACGCGTCGAACGGCATCGGCTCGGCGGTCAAGCGCCGGGAAGACATGCACAAGATGGCGGAGTCCAACAAGGCCTTCGCTCACTACCGCTGGTAGCAAGCCCCCCGATCGAAGATCGACAGCCGGGGCCAAGCGCCCCGGCTGTTCCATGAAGGAAGCCAGATGGCAGACAGCAAGCTGATCCGAGAGTTCCCACTGGCCAGGACCCGCAACATCGGGATCATGGCTCACATCGACGCGGGCAAGACGACGACGACCGAGCGGATCCTCTACTACACGGGCAAGAACTACAAGATCGGCGAGGTCCACGAGGGCGCCGCCACCATGGACTGGATGGTCCAGGAGCAGGAGCGGGGCATCACCATCACCTCCGCGGCCACGACCTGCATGTGGAAGGACAACACGATCAACATCATCGACACGCCCGGCCACGTCGACTTCACCATCGAGGTCGAGCGGTCGCTGCGGGTGCTCGATGGTGCCGTGGCCGTCTTCGACGCCGTGGCCGGCGTCGAGCCCCAGACCGAGACCGTCTGGCGCCAGGCCAACAAGTACGGCGTGCCCCGCATCTGCTTCGTGAACAAGATGGATCGCATCGGCGCCGACTTCTTCCGGGCCGTCGACATGATCAAGGACAGGCTCGACGCCACCGTCGCCGTCCTCCAGATCCCGATCGGGGCCGAGAGCTACTTCCAGGGCATGGTCGACCTCATCGGCATGAAGGCCCTGGTGTGGGACGAGACCTCGGCCCACGGCGAGGACTGGACCGTCGTCGACATCCCGGCCGAGATGGCTGATGACGCCGAGACGTGGCGCCACGAGCTGGTTGACGTGCTCTCGAACTTCGACGATGTGATCACCGAGAAGTACCTGGCCGAGGAAGAGATCACGGCCGACGACCTTCGCCGCGCCCTGCGCGCCACGACCATCGCCAACCAGGTCGTGCCCGTCCTGTGTGGCTCGGCCTTCAAGAACAAGGGCGTGCAGCCCATGCTCGATGCCGTCGTCGACTTCCTGCCCAGCCCCCTCGACATCCCGCCCACCAAGGGCCTCGACATGAAGAAGATCGAGGAGCTCGAGCGCCGGGCCGACGACTCCGAGCCCTTCTCGGCGCTCGCCTTCAAGATCATGAGTGACCCCCACGTGGGCAAGCTCACCTACCTGCGCTGCTACTCGGGCCAGCTGGCCAAGGGTGACTCCGTCCTCAATGCCAACCGCGACCGCAAAGAGCGGGTGGGGCGCATCCTGCAGATGCACGCCAACCACCGCGAGGACAAAGACGCCATCTTCGCCGGCGACATCGTGGCCATCGTCGGCCTCAAGCAGACGACCACGGGCGAGACCCTGTGCGACGAGAAGGCGCCGATCGTTCTCGACCCCCTCGACTTCCCTGAGCCCGTGATCCACGTAGCCGTCGAGCCCAAGACCAAGGACGCCCAGGACAAGCTGAGCAAGGCTCTTCAGGCGCTGGCCGACGAGGACCCCTCGTTCCAGGTCCACTCCGACGAGGAGACGAACCAGACCGTCATCGGCGGCCAGGGCGAGCTCCACCTCGAGGTGCTGGTCGACCGCATGCTGCGGGAGTTCAAGGTCGACGCCAACGTCGGCAAGCCCCAGGTCGCCTACCGCGAGACCATCCGCGGCAGCGTCTCCGGCCACGTGGAGCGCTACGTGAAGCAGACCGGCGGCAAGGGCCAGTTCGCGCACGTCGTGATCGATGTCGAGCCGAACCCCGG
>JAUTXA010000230.1 GCA_030838265.1 Actinomycetota bacterium
AATCCGTCTCGATCGGCGCGGGAGGCAGCGAAGAAGTCGTGGTCATCCCGTGGGCCGCCATGCTGCGGCGGCGGGTGGCGGGACGGGTGGCGAGCAGCAACGCCATGCGGTGGTGGGTGCTGTGGACGGTGCTGGCCGGCCTCCTGTCGGTCAACTTCACCTTCACCATCTTCGCCGTCGCCCTGCCCCGCATCGCCACCGGCCTGCACTCCGATGTCACCACCCTGACGTGGGTCATCACCGGCCCGCTGCTGTCATTCGGCGTGGCCGCCCCGGCCCTCGGCAAGCTCGGTGACCTTTGGGGGCATCGACGCCTTTACCTGGCGGGCATGGCCGGGGCGGTGGTCTTCGCCGCCCTCACCGCCCTCGCTACCTCGGCCGGCTCGCTCATCGTCGTGCGCACCCTCAGCGGCCTCGAGGGGGCCGCGACGGGCGCGGCGTCGATGGCCCTGATCTTCAGCGTGTTCGAACCCGACGACCGGGTGAAGGCCATGGGCTTCTGGTCCTTGGTCGGCGCCGGCGGCCCCGTCCTCGGCGTGGTCATCGGCGGGCCCGTCATCCAGGCCGTCGGCTGGCGCTGGGTCTTCGTGGCCCAGGTCCCCATGACCATCGCCGCCCTCATCCTCGCCATCGTCGTCCTGCCCGAAACCCGTCGCAGCGCCAGTGCTGGCTTCGACTGGCCCGGCACCGCCGCCCTCACCGCCTGCATCACCGGTGTGCTCTTCGGCCTCAACCGCGGCCCGTCCTGGGGATGGGGCAGCCCCGGCGTCATCGCCGCCTTCGCCTGCGGCCCGCTGTTCGGCTACCTGTTCGTCGTCATCGAGCGCCGGGCCCGCGACCCGCTGCTGCCCCTCGCCTACCTGCGGCGCCGCAACTTCGCCTTCCCGATCCTGGCTCAGGTCTTCGCCAACTTCGCCTACATGGGCGGCTTCATCCTGGCCCCGTTGCTCCTCGAGCAGGTCTTCGGCTTCAGCGAGAGCCGGGTGGGCGTGATGGTCATCGCCCGTCCGCTCACCTTCTCGATCGCCGCGCCTCTCGCCGGCTACCTGACCGTCCGCATCGGCGAGCGGACGGCGGCCGTCGTCGGCACCGCCGCGGTATCGATCTCGATGCTCGTCTTCGCGTCGGTCACCCGCTCGTCGGGCAACGTGCTCGTGCTCCTGGCCCTCGGGATGTCGGGCGTCGGGCTCGGCATCGCGTCACCGGCCATCGCCGCCTCGGTGGCCAACTCCGTCGACAAGGACGACCTGGGCATCGCCTCGGCCGCCCAGCAGCTCACGACCCAAGTCGCCGTGGTGGCCGGCATCCAGCTGCTCGAGACCGTCCAGACGGCCCGGCGCCATTCGGCCGGTCTCATCGGCTCGTTCCACCAGGCCTACGTCCTGGGCGCGGTCATCGCCGGCTTCGGGGTGGTCGCCTCCCTCTTCCTCCGCCGCACCCCCCGCGCCGACTAACCGCTCGCGCCCGCCACCTCTCCTGGTGCAAACCGGGCCGGATCTTGGTGCAAACCGGGCCGGAAATCGACCGGAATGCGGTCGGTTTCCGGCCCAGTTAGCAAAGAAGCAGCAAGGAAGCAGCGGTGGAGCGAGTGGCGTTGCTACTCGGCGGTGATCTCCTTGATCTTGCCGGCCAGCTCGAGGCTGGTGGCATCGGGGGCGCTCTGCTGCATGGCCATCAGCTTGGTCATGTCGCCCTCGACCTTGATCTTGCCGGCCATGAAGGCCTGCATCCCGGCCTGCGGGTTGCCGTCGACGAAGATGGCCTTGGCCGTGTCGTAGTCGAGGGTCACGGTCACGTCGGCCGTGTCGAGATGACCGGTGTCCATCTCCATCTCGCCGGAGCTGGTGTCCATGTGGGCGTTGATCGTGCCCTCACCAAAGGGGACGGCGGTGATCACTTGGTTCATCTTCACGGCATGGGCGACCGCGGGGGTCTTGCCCTTGTACTCCTCGCGGATCTTCTTGGCCTCGGCCATCCACTCTTCGCTCAGGAACGGGTACGTCGCCACGGGGGCTCCTTCTTCTCGGTTCTGTCAGTCGTTGACCGCCGCAACCTAATCCCAGGCGCACCCGTGGGGCGAACGCCAGCACCTACGATGCGGGGAAACGTCCAGCGAGCCAGGGGGGAAACCTGAGTGGCGCGACAGAAGCGTGACGGTCTCAGCCACATCGGGGAACCCTCCGACTCCGGGGTCACCGACGTGCCGGGCAGCCAGACGGTGGTGTCAGGGATGACGCTGGGCACCGAGTTCGAGCCTCCCACCGCGGTCGTCGGCGGCGCCCCCGACCTGGTGCGCTCCGACCAGTACCTGAAGCTCCTTCTCGTGCTGCTGGTGTCGGCCGCCTTCTTCGAGGGCTACGACAGCTCGATCATCGCCCTGCTCCTGCCCAACATCCAGAGCACGTTCCACGTGAGCGAAGCGGCGCTCGGCATCACCCGCAGCATCATCGTCGCCGGTGCCTTCGTGGCCTTCTTCCTCGCCCGGCGATCCGACCGGGTCGGACGCCGGCCCCTGCTGCTCTGGTCGGTCTTCGGCTACACCATCTTCACGGCCCTGACCGCGATCTCGTGGAACATCACGTCGTTCGCCGCCTTCCAGTTCTGCGCCAACATCTTCCTGGGCGCCGAGTACGCCGTTGCCGTCACCATGATCGTCGAGGAGTTCCCGCCCGCCCGCCGGGGCCGAGCCCTCGGCATCCTCCTGACGTGCAGCGCCCTGGGCACGATCATCGTCGGCGGGCTGCTGTTCGCCGGCCTCGACAAAGGCCCGCTCGAGTGGCGGACCTTTTACCTGATCGGCCTCATCCCCCTCGTCACCCTCGGCTTCTTCCGTCCTCGCATCAAGGAGACGCGCCGCTTCCTCGAGGAGAAGCAGCGGCGGGACGAAGGCCATCAGACCGAGAGCGTGCCGCTCCTCGAGCCCTGGCGCCCGCAGTATCGCCGCAACCTGATGCTCGTCGGCCTGATCCACATGCTCCGCTCGATCCCGCTGTTCGGCAGCACCGCCTGGTGGGCCTTCTATGCCGAGCGAGAGCGTGGGTTCACGTCGACCGACGTCGCCATCTTCATCGTCGTGGCCTACGGCTTCGGCTGCGTCGGCTACTACGTCTGCGGGCGAACCATGGAGCGCATCGGTCGCCGGCCCACGGCGATGATCTACTTCGCCGGCGGCATCTTCTTCTCGATCGTGCTGTTCCAGGTGAGCGACAAGACCATCTCGTTCTTCGCCCTCGGA
>JAUTXA010000262.1 GCA_030838265.1 Actinomycetota bacterium
TGAGCCTGCTCGCCGCTGACCTCGTCGGCGGCCAGCAGCATGCTGCGGGCCGGACCGTGGCCGGCCAGCAGAGCGAGTCGCTGCACCGTCCACTGGTCGACCATGAGGCCGAGCTTGGCGGCCGGGATGCCGAAGCGGGCATCGGCCGTGGCCACGCGAAGGTCACACGCCACCGCCAACTGCGTACCCGCCCCAAGGGCCGCACCGGCCACGGCGGCTACGACGGGCAACGGCACCTCGATCAAGAGACGAAGGGCGCGGCGAAGGGCTTCGAAGAAGCCGTCGTCCTCGACGCCCGAGAGATCGGCGCCGGCACAGAAATGGCCGCCGGCGCCGGTGAGCACGATGGCGCGCGCCCCTCGCTCCACCGCCGCCTCGACCGCGTCGGCGATGCCGTTCAGGGCCTCGGCGTCGACCGCGTTGCGCTTCTCCTGCCGATCGATGGTGATCAGCTCGACGCCGCCGCGCTCGCCGCGGTGGATCATTCGATGACAGCGATGACGTCGCCCTCATGCACCTGGTCGTCGGGCTTCACCCTGACCTCGGTGACCTTGCCGGCGACGGGCGACTCGACCGGGATCTCCATCTTCATCGACTCGAGGATGGCCAGCGTGTCGCCCTCGGCAACGTCCTGGCCGACCTCGGCGTGCACCTGCCAGACGTTGGCGGTGATCTCAGCCTTGACCTCTGTCACAGTGCACTCCCGTCGACGCGCGCATGAGAAGGGCGGAAAAGAGGCACAGTACTGCCATGTTCTTCATCATCGGCCTGATCATCTCCGGCCTCATCGTGGGCGCCCTCGGGCGCCTGGCTATCCCTGGCCCCAACCCCATGAGCATCGGGATGACGATCCTGGTCGGACTCGGCGGCTCAATCCTCGGCGGGATCATCGGGCGGGTGCTCTTCAACAGCCAGGGCGGCGGCCTCTTGCTGTCGGTGCTGTGCGCCGCCCTCATCGTCTGGCTCATGCAGCGCCGGAACCCAGCGCGCACCTAACGACCGGCGAGGACGAACTACACCCGAAAGTTCTCGACCAGCTTCAGGTCGGCGTCGACCATCATCTCGACGAGGCGTTGGAAGTCGACGTCGGGCTTCCAGCCCAGTTGGTCGCGGGCCTTGGCCGGGTCACCGACGAGCAGGTCGACCTCGGCCGGGCGCATGTAGCGCTCGTCGAGCACCACGTACTTCTCGTAGTCGAGTCCGGCGCGGGCGAAGGCCACCTCGCAGAACTCCCGCACCGAGTGGGTCTCGCCGGTCGAGATGACGAAGTCCTCGGCCGTCTCCTGCTGCATCATCAGCCACATGGCCCGCACGTAGTCGCCGGCGAAGCCCCAGTCCCGCTTGGCGTCGAGGTTGCCGAGCCGCAGCTCGGTGTCGAGGCCCTGCTTGATGCGAGCCACGCCGTGGGTGATCTTGCGGGTCACGAACTCGAGACCGCGGCGAGGCGACTCGTGATTGAACAGCATCCCCGAGGTCGCATGCAGCCCGTAGGACTCGCGGTAGTTCACGGTGATCCAGTGGCCGTAGACCTTGGCCACGCCGTACGGGCTGCGGGGATAGAAGGGCGTGGTCTCGCGCTGCGGGACCTCGACGACCTTGCCGAACATCTCGCTCGACGACGCTTGGTAGAAGCGGATCTCGGGGTCGACGATGCGGATGGCGTCGAGCAGCCGGGTGACGCCGAGGGCGGTCGTCTCGCCCGTCAGGACGGGCTGGCCCCACGACGTCTGCACGAACGACTGGGCCGCCAGGTTGTAGACCTCGGTGGGACGGTGCTCGCGCAGGACGTTGAGCATCGAGACCTCGTCGAGGAGGTCGCCGGCGACGAGGTCGACCTTGTCCTGGATGTGGGCGATGCGCTCGAAGGTCACCGTGCTGCTGCGCCGCACCATGCCGACGACGTCGTAGCCCTTGTCGAGGAGCAGCTCGGCCAGATATGAGCCGTCTTGGCCGGTGATGCCGGTGATCAGGGCGCGGGGAGACATGGGTTCGTTCTACTGCCTCACGGCCGGGCTGTCTGCCAACCCAGTTGGCAGCCCCCCGGGAGGAGAGAAGGCCAAGATGGAGGGCGTGCCCCGATCCCTCGAGGAAACCTCGGCCATCGCCGCTCGTCTGGGCAAGCGCATCGGACGCCTGCGGCAGCAGCTCGGCTGGACGCAGCAGGAGCTAGCCGAGCGCCTCGCGATCTCGCGGGTCGCGCTCTCTCACGTCGAGTCGGGGATGACGATGCCCGGGGAGCGGACGGTGGCTCTGCTCGCGGGCATCTTCAAGCTCGAGCCTCATGAGCTCGTCGAGGACACGGGCTATCCCGTCGCCAAAGCCGAGCGCCTGCCCACCGTCGTCAACCGCTACACCGAGGTCGAGCTCCAGATCCGCCTGCTCGACCAGGCCAAAGAGCTCGATGCGCCACTCGAGGAGTGGACAGACCGGCTGCTCGCCCTCCTCGCCCTGACCCACGACCAGCGTGAGCGGGCCGCCCTCGAGGCCGCCCTCGCCCAGCTACGAGCTACACAGGAAGCAGCTCCCGCTGCTGCTACACAGGAAGCAGCTCCCGCTGCTGCTACACGGGAAGCAGCTCCCGCTGCTGCTACACGGGAAGCACGCCGTGCTTCCGCCACGGACGCTGGATGACCTTGGTCTTGCTGACCTGCAAGCCCTTCCAGATGGCGAGGCGGGTCTCGGCCGGGTCGATGATGTCGTCGACCTGGGCATGGCCGGCGGCGATGTAGGGGTCGATGTTCTTGCGCAGCTCCTCGGCCATGGCGATGCGGGCGTCGTTGCGCTCCTGGCCCTCGGGGATGGCGTCGAGCTGCTTGCGCATGATGATGTTGACCATGCCGTCGGGGCCCATCACCGCGATCTCGGCCGTGGGCCAAGCGACGATGTAGTCGGCCTCGTAGGCGGTGCCGTTCATCACGAAGTAGCCGGCGCCGTAGGCCTTGCGCATCACGACCGTGATCTTGGGGACGGTGGCCTCCGACACAGCGAACAGCATCTTGGCGCCGTGACGGATGATGCCCTGCTTCTCGACCGACGAGCCCACGGTGAAGCCCGGCACGTCCTGCAAGAAGACGAGGGGGATGCCGAAGGCGTCGCACAGCCAGACGAAGCGAGCGGCCTTGTCGGCCGAGTTCACATCGAGGGTGCCGCCCAACACCTTGGGCTGGCTGGCCACGATGCCTATGGGCTGGCCGCCGATGCGGGCGAAGGTGGTGATGACGTTCTTGGCCCAGTCCGGCTTCATGGGGAAGTACTCGCCGTCGTCGACGATCGAGGCGATGACCTTGTACATGTCGTAGGCCCGCCGCGGCGCGGTGGGGACGATGTCGTAGAGATCCTCGCACCGGCGGTCGACGGGGTCGCTCACCGGACGGACGGGCACCGGATCGGTGTTGTTGGACGGGAAGTACGAGAGGTATTGGCGGACGATCTGGAGGCACTCGGCGTCACCGTCGACCTCGAGGTCGGCTACGCCGCTCACCTGGTTGTGCACGGCTGAGCCGCCCATCTCCTCTTCGCTCACGTCCTCGCCCGTCGCCGCCTTGACCAGATGACGGCCGCCGAGGGCCATCGAAGAGATGCCCTTCACCATGGGGATGAAGTCGGCCAGGGCCGGGATGTAGGCCGTGCCCGCCGCGCAATGGCCCAGCATGGCCGCCACCTGGGGGACGACGCCGGACAGGGTGACCTGCTCGCGGAAGAGGGCGCCGGCCGCCGCGAACGTCGAGCCGCTCGACTGCTGGATGCGCGCCCCCGCCGAGTCGAGCAGCCACACGATGGGGATGCGCTGGCGCATGGCCAGCTCGCGCATCCGCGACGTCTTGTGTTCGCCGACGCCGCCCATCGAGCCGGCCATGATCGTGAAGTCATAGGCGCAGATGGCCACCCGCCGGCCGTCGATCTGGCCCACGCCGGCGACCATGCCGTCGGCCGCCAGGTAGCCCTTGTCCCGCTGCAGGCCGGGATCCATCGAGTCGGCGAGGAGCCCGTACTCGATGAAGGTGCCGGGGTCGACGAGCTGGTCGATGCGGTCGCGCACGGGCTGCTTGCCCAGCGACTTCTGGCGCTCGATGCGCTCGGGCCCGCCCATGGCGAAGGCCTTGTCCCGGCGTTCGTTGAGGTCATCGATGAGCGGCTTCCAGTCGTGGAGCTCGGGGGCATCAGCCACGTCGCTACCGTCCCTTCCATTCGGGCTTGCGCTTCTCGACGAAGGCGGCGATGCCCTCGTGCGAGTCCTCGGTCATGGTCGTGATCGTCAGCATCGGGTGGAGGAGGTCGAGGGCCTCGCGGGCCGCGGCGTCCCACACGGCGTAGAACGAGTCGCGCCCGAGCTTCACGATGGCCGGCGACTTCGACGCCAGCGTCGACGCCAGCTCGGCCACCGCACCATCGAGAGCATCGGCCGCCACCACGCGATTGACGAACCCGATGCGCTCGGCTTCGGCGGCATCGACCCGGCGACCGGTGAGCATGAGCTCGAGCACCTTCTTGGGGGGCATCGAGCGCACCAGGGGCACGGTGATCATGAAGGGCCAGAGGCCGACGTCGATCTCGGGCGTGCCGAACTGGCTGTCGTCGGAGGCCACCACGAAGTCACACGCCAGGGCCAGCCCGAACCCGCCGGCCAGGGCGTAGCCCCGCACCCGGGCGATGGTGGGCTTGCCACACGACCACATGTCGACGAAGAGATCGGCCAGCTCGCCCCGTCCCTCGTGCAGATCGACGAACGAGGCGCCCTCGGCCATCCCCGACAGGTCGGCGCCGGCGCAGAAGGCCCGGTCGCCGGCACCGGTCAGGACGATCACCCGCACGTCGCTGCTCTCCCGCGCCCACGCCATCTCGGTCCGCAGGTCGCGGATGACCTGCCACGACAAGGCGTTGCGCCGCTCGGGCCGGTTGATGGTGATGGTCGCGACCCCGCCCTCGACGCTCCGCAGTACCTCGTCGCTCATGTCGGCGGACGCTACCGTGACTCTCGCATGGGGATCACGATCGTCGCCATCGGCGCGGGCCTCCTCATCGGCTTCCTGACCGGCGGCCGCATCCGTCATCTCGGCGAGCGCTCCTTCCGGCTGAGCATCGTCTTCGCCGTCGGTGTGGCCCTCCAGCTCCTCATCACCTACGGGCCCCGCGATCTGCCGGTCGCCGTCCTGCTCCTCTCCTACACCTGCATCGTCACCTTCGCCGTGGCCAACCTCGACCTCAAGGGGATGGGCCTGATCGCCATCGGCATCGGCCTCAACTTCATCGTCATCGCCGCCAATCGGGGGATGCCGGTCGACCCCAAGGCCATCCGCACCGCGGGCGTGTACTCCGATGCCGAGCTGCGGCACAAGGTCATCGAGGGCAAGCGCCACCTGCAACGGCCGGGCGACCACCTGCTCTGGCTGAGCGACATCATCCCGGCCTCGCTCCCCGGTTACCCCCAGGTCGTCAGCTTCGGCGACCTCATCTTGTACTTCGGGGTCGCCGACCTGATGGCCAACCTCCTGCATCCGCCGCGGCGAGGCCCCGTGGGCCAAGCCCGGTTGGCGACCCCCTACACGTCGGAGTCGGACGACGGTGACGGCTGGTCCAACGACGAGGGCGACGAGCCCTCGAACACCGAGGCGTCCTCGAGGTAGCGGTTCAGGGCGTGGAGCGTTGCTCGAGCGGTGATGAGCTCGAGGCCAACGCCGGCCGCCACGCCGTTGCGGGTCTGGGTGCCGTCGCGGTTGCCCAGCACGACCACCACGCGCTCTTCGGTGGGCGTCCCGGCGCTCACGACCTCGTGGACCTGGAAGGGAACGGCGGCTCCAAGTCGCTCGAGGGCCTCGATGGTGGCTTCGGCTGCCCCGGTCGGGACGCCCGACGGGCCGCGGCCGACCGTGCGCTTCGACTGATGGCCCAGGTGGACCTCGACCTCACCGTCGTCGGCCACCACCCGGACGGCGAGGAGGCGCACACGCTCGCGCCCGGGAGCCAGTGAGATCGGGCCCGTCCCGTCGTCGACCTCGACCGTGACGGGCTGCTCGAGATAGACGCGGCCGAGCTGGGCTACTCGGTGGCGGAGCTCGTCGACCGTGGGCGAGCCGGGCGCCAGCACGTGGACGACGATGCCGTCGTCGTTGTCGGTGAAACCGACGCCGACGACGTCGGGCAGACGCCGCAGCTCGAGCTCGAGGGAGTTGAGGGCCTCGGTGGTCATCGGCCCTTCGACTCGTAGAGACGGGCATCGGCCAAGCGGTAGATCGAGCCGACGTCGGCCGCCTCGTCGGGAGCCACGGCGACGCCCGCCGAGAAGCCCACGCTGACATCGACGAGGGCGTGGTTCACGGTGGCCTGCACCCGGTCGACGAGGGCCGAGGCCATCTCTGGCCCACCGTTGGCCAGCAGCAGACCGAACTCGTCGCCACCGACGCGCGCCGCCACGTCACCGGCGCGCAACGACTGACGCAGCTCGGTGCCGAGGACGCGCAGCACCTGGTCGCCGGCCTCGTGACCGAGCAGGTCGTTCACCCGCTTGAAGCCGTCGAGGTCGAGGAGCACCAAGGCAAAGGCCCATCCGTAGCGCTGGCTGCGCGACATGGCCTGGGCCAGAAGGATGTCGAAGGTGCGGCGGTTGTAGAGGCCGGTGAGGGCGTCGTGCGATGCGTCGTGGCCCCGGAGGTCGAGCCGGAAGGCGACCGTGCACATGCTGGCCACCGCGTCGGCGATGGTGCCCTCGAGGTTGGCGGGATCGGCGTAGACGCCGGCCACGGCGTGCTCGATGACCTCCGGGATCGAGAACCCCTGCACGGCTCGTCGACCGGCCCGAAAGATCTGGCGCTGAAGGCCGTCGACCTCGATGACGACGACGGCATCGTCGAGGCCGGCTTGCTCCCGCACGCGATCGAGCGCGTGGTAGATGAACTCGATGCCCGAGGCGGCGGCGGCGAGATCGTTGGCCAGCGATCCGAGAAAGCGTTCATCCACCAGCTGGTTCATGCCTGCGTCCCGCCCACCTTGTCGGACCGATCCACCGCCGATACGAGCCAGGCAGACACGATCGCTTGCACTCTCAGGGACGATCCCTGAGATTCGGACAAACCCCATAGAAAGGTTCGCCACTCTCAGCGCAAATTCCTGCGCGAACCTAGGTCGTTTGACCTAGAGGCGTGCAATCACGCCTAGTCCGGGCCTCAGACGCAGTAGGAGTGGTCTTCGTGCTCGTGGTCGTCGTGATGGACCACGGACGTGAGGGGGGCGCCGCTGGTGCGGGCTTCCTCGACCAGCTCGGGGTTTCCGTCGCAGAGCTGGATGAGCACGATGGCCACCGAGCGCTCGAGCCCGTCGTTGTGCCTGGTCAGAACCTCGACGAGGGCATCGCCGGCGCGAGAGGGGTCGTCGCCCACCAGGTCGTCGAACGTGCTCGCCACCCGGACGATGGCGGCGGGCAGCGGGGCGCCCTCACCCGATCCGCCGTGGACGGACTCGACCATCTCGGCCACATCGGCGAGGAAGCCGGTCTCGCGCAGGATCTCGCCCCCGACTCGACCCAGCTCGACGGGGTCGGGCGGGGCGTGGCGCTCGCTCGGCTCGTGCAGCGAGATGTGACCAATGTGGTGGAGGCGAGCGGCGGTGATAACCCGGTCGACGACCTCGGGATCGAGCCCGATCGACTCGGCGATAGCGGCGGCGTAGACGGCGGTGCGCTCGCCATGGCCGAGCGGCGTCAGCCCGGCGACCTCGGGGACCATGCTCAGGGCCCGGATGGTCTGGCGATAGGTCTGGCGGGCCGACGAGTAGCGCTCGAACGAGAACCGGGTGATGAGGAGGGGAACGGCGGCCACCAGGGCCGTGGGCCAGCCGCGCTGGCGGTAGGCGATGGCCAGGAGAGCGGCAGCGCAGACCAGTGCGACGTAGACGGGAAGGGCCTCACGGCTACGGAGGCGATCCGTACGGCCGGCCAGCACGCCACCACGACCGACGAGGTCGACAGCCAGGTAGGCGGCGCCAGCCAGGATCACGTTGAACAGGACGATGCGGGCCTGGCTGGCGTTGGTGAGCACGCCGACGTGGTCGACGATCCGCGCCGTGGCGGCCGACGTCGCCGATGCCGCCGCGGCCGAGGCTGCAACCCAGAGGACGAAGACGGCGGCCCGAGCCGGGCCCGTCCGCCGTTGCTGTCCCAGCCAGGTCAGGACGAGGCCGAACGACATGACCACCGCCAGATCGGCCGGCGTCAGGATGACGGCGAGGGCGATCACCACCGCGTTGCCGAGGGGGACAGCCCCGCCCCAGGGGAGGCGGACCTCGAGCAGGAGGCTGAGGGCGACGACGCCGCCGACGGCGACCAGGCCAACCCCGGAGACCCCGGCCACGATGCCGGCGACGACCCCCGCCATGGCCCCGGCGAGGGCGACGGGCACGAGGAGGCGCACCCGCTCAGCCGGGATGCCGCGCAGGGCGAAGGCGCTCATGCCGTGGGCACCGTCTGGCGGGGAGGCGCGGGCTCGGGATCGGGGAGGCGGTCACCGAGGCCGGCGGAGCCAACCCCGACGACGGGCGGCGCCACCTCGAACTTGACCACGTCCTCCTCATAACCGAGACCGTGCTTCTCACCCCGGCGGGTGATGGCGGCGATGAGGCCCTCGACGCAGTCAGGGTGGAACTGGCTGCCCGCCTTGGCCCGGAGCTCGGCGAAGGCCACGTCCATCGGCAGGGCCCGCCGGTACGAACGGGTCGAGGTCATGGCGTCGTAGGCGTCGGCCGCGGCCACGATGTAGGCCTCGATGGGGTGCTCGTTGGTACCGCCGTAGCCCCCGCCGTCGAAACGGCTGTGGTGGCCCGACGCGGCCGCCGTCATGGGCCGAAGGAAGTCGACCAACGTCAGGATGTCGATGCAGACATGGGCGTGGGCCTGGACCTGCTCGAACTCGGCGTCGGTGAGCTTGCCCGGCTTGTTGAGGAGGTGCTTCGGCACCGCCAGCTTGCCGATGTCGTGCATGAGGGCGGCCTGGCGCAGGTGCTCGAGGCGGCTGTGGGAGAAGCCCATCTCCTCGCCGATGTAGACCGAGTACCGGGCCACCCGCTCGGTGTGCTTGCCGGTATAGGCATCCTTGGTGTGGATGGCCCGCATGAAGACCTTGATGGTGGCCTCGTGGGCCTCATGGAGCTCGAGGAACGAGGCGAAGGTCAGCCGGGCGATGGCGACCGGAGTGATCATGAGGACGAGGGCGAGGGGCCCGAGGGCGGTGTAGAGCTGGCCGACGAGGCAGCCGAGCAGGCCGAAGGCGATGTAGTTGGGCAGGCTGGCGTCGGCTACGACCTCGCGGGCGGGACGTCCCATCTCGATCACGATGGCGGGGACGATCACCGCCATGTTGACAGCGGCGTACGCGACCGTGGCGACAGCGACTCCGACGAGCGGCGGCACGCCGAGTCGGGTGGTGAAAAGCTCGTATGACTCCGCGGCGGCGACGGCGGCCATGACATACATCGAGCAGTTGTAGAGCTGGACCCGGATGCGGCGCTCCCGGATGCGGTCGATCTCGATGGCGCCGATGAGGGCTGTCACGGCGGCGCCCAGGACCACGCCATGCCCTTGTCCGTGGTAGGCCGCGATGGCAGCCATGACGACCATGACGCCCGGAGTCATGCGGGCGGACGAGCGCAGGATGACCGACGAGTTCTCGGCTCCAAAGAGGAACAGCGCGAAGACAGCGAACGTGGCGAGCGACGGGAATGATCCCGAGCTCGCGGCCAAAAGGAAGACGGCCGCGGCTGCGGCGAAGACGCCAGCCTCTAGCCGGCGGACCTTCTGCTTCCTCCTGGTTTCGTCGTCGCCCTTCATCCCCTCGCGTCCCTTCGCAGGTGGCGCACCAAAGTGTTATCGGCAGAAAGACAATCGACACGAGGAAAACGCGGCAGGAGCGGCCGGATGCCGCTGTGTTCGGCACATCGGTCAGCTACGGGTAAGGCTGGCGCCACCTGCGAGAAGCAGAGCGGCGAGGCTCGCGGCGATAGCAGCGAGGCGGACATATGCCTTCTTCATGGGAACACCCCCCTTCGCAGTTATATGGCTAGGTCCCGTGTCCGCTAAATGACGGGACCAATCCGCTCCGCTTGGGTGGTGGCAGCCGGAAGCCCCTGCCGCCTTTCCCTCGTGATTCGATTGTCAAGGAGCTCTGGGCCGCCTGTGCCCTCGAAAGAGGACTCCCAGGTGTTCGTGCTACGAGACCGTCGCGCCTGCGCGTTCGGGCCTTTGGAGTGAATGCGACAATGGCCCGTCCCCCGGCAAAGCCACTGCATGGCACGGTACGGACAAGACCCTTTGGCGTCGATAGTCCGACGGCACCATTTGTGGGGGCGAAATGGGACTAGTCATACGACCGGGGTACAGCCCGGCACGATTCGCCGGGCCGCCCTGTTGCGATCTGGTCATCAGCCCATCCAGCCCCTGGTCCTTTGGACCGGCCCCCGCCTGTGCCGCTCCCGCTTCGTCCTAACGGGTCATTTAACAATGGCAACTTACAGCACACCAACCTCGTGAACAACAGGGGATTTCCAAGGGATTTCCTGGGGATTTGGCGAGATCCCTCCCGCCGAACGAGCGCTGGTCGATACTGGTGCCGTGGCCGAGGATCTGACCGAAGTCGAGCGCGAGCTCGTGCGCATCCCAGAGGTCACGGCGGCCCGGATTGTGACCGACGACGAGGGCAAGCCCGTCGAGGTCCACATCCTCGCCTCGCCCGAGAAGCACGCCAAGCAAGTGGTGCGTGACGTGCAGTCGGTGGCGATGGCGTCGTTCGGCCTCGATCTCGATCGGCGGGTCATCTCGGTCGTACAGCTCGACAGCGGCAACGGCAATGGCACGGTCGCGACCGAGGCGCCCGGCTCCCCCGTTACGGCGGAGGCCAACGGCCACACGGCGGCGGCCGTGGTTGCCGGCGACCGCATCACCGTCGAGCGGGTGATCGCCGTGCGCGACGGCCTGCAGTGCGACGTCGAGGTCTCACTGCGCCGCGGTGGCGACACCGCCTCAGGCAGTGCCGGCGGGTCCATGGCCAATTCGGCGGTGCTGCGCAGTGTGGCCCAGGCCACGCTGGCCGCCCTGCGCGTCCTCGAGCCCGCGGCGGCGCGCGCCGACCTCGAGTCGGCGGTGATCGTGACCCTCGGTGATCGAGCCGTGGCGGTCACGTCGATCGTGATCCTCGTTCCTCCCTACGAGGAGATCGTCTCGGGCTCAGCTGTGGTCCGGACCGCCGGCGATCACGACGCCATGGCGCGCGCCGTTCTCGACGCCACCAACCGTCGCCTGTCCCAGCTCGTCTAAGGACGCCGCCGATCGCCACCGTCGCGATCGTCTCGTTCCGCCTCGGCGGCCACGACGGCGTCTCCGTCGAGGCGGCCAAGTGGGGATGGGCGCTCGAAGCACTCGGCCACACCGTCACGACGGTGGCGGGCGAGGGCGAGGCCGACGTGCTGGTGCCGGGCTTGGCCATCGACGCCGTCGACGGGCCCGATCGGAGTGCGCTCGAGATGGCGCTGGCCAGCGCCGATGTGGTCGTGGTCGAGAACCTGCTGTCGTTGCCGTTGAACCCGGCGGCCATGACCGCGGTGGCTGAGGTGCTTCGCGGACGGCCCGCAGCTCTGCACCACCACGACCTGCCGTGGGAGCACCCGCGGTTCGCCGACTGGGGTCAGCCGGTGCCCACCGGCCGCTTTTGG